>NZ_JBFAMU010000237.1:0-7766 GCF_040656655.1 Micromonospora sp. NPDC049799 | reverse complement strand
GGTGCGTACGCCCGCTGCGCGGCGGGAACCGGCGCAGCCCCTCCGGCGTCAGCACCTGCGCGCCGAGCCGGTTGCCGACCCCGGCGGTGAGGAAGCCGACCGCCGCCACCGCGGCCACGGCCAGCTCCCGCTTGTCCAGGTCGGCGGTGCCGTACTCCATGCTCGGGCTGGCGTCGACCAGCAGCCAGGTGGTCAGTTCCCGGTCGGCGTCGACCTCACGGATGTGCGGCACGGTGGTCCGCGCGGTGACCGCCCAGTCCATCCGGCGCACCTCGTCCTCGCCCGGGCGGTACTCGCGGCTGCCGGCGATCTCGCTGCCCGGTCCGGGCAGCAGACCCCGGTACTGCCCGTGCAGGAGACCGTCGAGCCGCCGGGTCACGGTCAGCTCCAGCTGCCGCAGTCGCTGGTCCGATGCGAGGTCGGTGAGGCCCGGGACGGTGGTTCCGGGCCACCTCATGCCGCCGCCAGGTCGGCCGCGTGTTCCGGGTGGCCGGTGGCGATGCGGGGCGGTGGTACGGCGTCGACCAGCCGCCGGACCACCGACTCGGCGGACACCCCGTCGGCGACCGCGTCGAACGAGAGCACCAGACGGTGGGCGAGCACGTCCACGGCGAGTTCGCGGATGTCCTCGGGCAGGACGTACAGCCGTCCCCGTAGGAGCGCCTGCGCCCGGGCGGCGGCCACCAGGCCGAGGGTGGCCCGCGGGCTCGCACCGTACGCGAGCAGTCGGGCCATCTCGGGCAGCCCGAACCGGCCGGGGTCCCGGGTGGCCAGGATCAACCGGACGACGTACTCGGCGAGGGCGTGGTGCACGAAGACGTGCCGGGCGCGGGCCTGCAGGTCGAGCAGGCGCTGCGGGTCGAGCACCGCGCGCGCGGTGGGCCGGTCGGCGCTCATCCGGTAGAGGATGGCGAGTTCGTCGGCGTCACTCGGATAGTCGACGACGATCTTCATGAGGAACCGGTCGCGTTGCGCCTCGGGCAACTGGTAGACACCCTCGGACTCGATCGGGTTCTGGGTGGCCAGCACCAGGAAGGGCCGGGGCACCTCCCAGCTGCGCCCACCGATGGAGACCTGCCGTTCCGCCATCGCCTCCAGCAGCGCGGACTGCACCTTGGCTGGGGCGCGGTTGATCTCGTCGGCGAGCACCAGGTTCGCCATGATCGGCCCCAGCTCGATGTCGAAGGACTCCTTCGAGGCCCGGTAGATCCGGGTGCCGACGATGTCCGACGGGACCAGGTCGGGGGTGAACTGGATCCGGGAGAAGGTGCCGCCGACGACGGTGGCGAGGGTGTGCGCGGCGAGGGTCTTCGCCACGCCGGGAACCCCCTCCAGGAGGCAGTGCCCGTCGGCGACGAGAGCGGTCAGCAGGCGCTCGACGAGTCGATCCTGCCCGACGATCACGCGTTTGACCTCGAAGAGAGTCTGTTCCAGCTCGGCGCTGGTCGCGTCGGGATCGACCGGGCTGGGCACGCTGGCCAGGGTGTCCGAGATGTCCGTCACGGTGCTTGCTTCCCGTGGCGGCGGTCGGACAAACGTCGGATTAACGGGCCCGGCGCGGGCCGAACGGCCCCAGACCGGCACGAGGGCTCACGATCCCGTCAGCCCGCACCGACGGGCGTGGGACGACACCGGCGGCGCCGGCCCACACCCGGGCCGACGCCGTCGAGACGGTGCGGATCAGTTGGCGATGACCAGGTGGAAGGGCCGGTTCGCCGGGTCGCCGTCCGAGTCGCGGGTCTGCACGAAGACCGAGTTGGTCAGCGGCGCGGTGCGCGGGGCGACGGAGATCTCGCCGCCCGGCGGGACGTAACCCGGACCGGCGTCGCCGATCGTGGCCACGAACGCCTTGGTGGACACGTTGTACGGGAAGGAGACCTGGTACTGGCCGGGGCCGTACAGGGCGACCGAGAACCGCAACGAGGTGACACCGCCCGACGACCGGGCCAGCGTGCCGTCCTCCCGGACCACCGCGAAGGACACCGTGCCCGGGGCCGTGGCGAGCGTGCTGACACCCGCGGCGGCGGCCTTGGCCTTGCGGGACTTCTCGGTGAGCATCGGGGCGACCCTGGTGCTCTTCCCCCGCTTCGACCTGGACCAGACCCTCGCCGCGGTCCGCCGCCGCCCGCCGACGTTCCTGCCGGCCGTCCCGCCGATCTACGAGAAGCTGGCCACCGCCGCCCGCGAACGCGGGGTGGACCTCACCTCGGTCCGGTACGCCATCTCCGGCGCGATGGCGCTGCCACCGGCCACGGTGGAGCTGTGGGAGTCGGTGACCGGCGGGCTGCTCGTGGAGGGCTACGGGATGACCGAGACGTCCCCGGTGGCCCTGGGCAACCCGGTGTCGCCGGCCCGCCGGCCCGGGACGGTGGGCGTACCGTTCCCGTCCACGGAGGTCCGGATCGTCGACCCGACGGACCCGACCCGCGACCGCGCCCCGGGCGAGGCCGGCGAGCTGCTGATCCGGGGTCCGCAGGTGTTCGCCGGCTACTGGCGGCGGCCGGAGGAGACGGCGGCGGTGCTGCTGCCCGACGGCTGGCTGCGCACCGGGGACATCGTGGTGATGGACGACGACGGTTTCGTGACCGTGGTGGACCGGATCAAGGAACTGATCATCACCGGCGGCTTCAACGTGTACCCGTCGGAGGTGGAGGAGGCGCTGCGCCGGGTGCCGGGCGTCCACGACGCTGCCGCCGTGGGGCTGCCCTCCGCCGGCGGCGGCGAGGAGGTCGTCGCCGTGGTGGTCCTGCACACCGACTGCACCCTGGACGAGGCGGGGATCCGCACGGCGTGCCGAACGCACCTCACCGGGTACAAGGTGCCGCGTCGGGTCGTCGTGGTGGAAGACCTGCCCCGCTCCCAGATCGGCAAGATCCTCCGTCGCGAGGTCCGCGACCGCCTGCTCGCCGACTGAGTTGTCAGCGCGACATCACCCGAGCAGTGCGGAGCGGGAGGCGAGGTCCTCCCGCTCCTCGGGGGTCATCTCCTGATAGCGGCTCCAGAAGGTCTGGAAGGGTGCGGTCAGCTCCGTGCCGTAGGGCTCGCTGGTCGCCGCCTGGCGGAGGGTGAGTCTGCCGTCCAGGACCGCGGTCGCCATCTCGCGGAGTAGCGGACTGTCGCTGCGGGCGAGCTGGTCCAGGACCCGGCGAAGGGCCCGGGTTCGTTGCTCGTCGCCATCGGTGATGTCGTCCTGGTGGTCCATGACGGTCACGCCCTCGCGCCGGCGAGGGGGTGGTCGTAGCGGCCACCACCGGGGAGTGCGGGAAGGGCAACGGTGTCGAGGTCACTGAGTTCGCGGGTGAGGGCGGCGCGGAAGACGAAGACGGCGGCGGCGATCTGCTGGCAGAGTTTGGTCGCCTCCCCCCAGAGCCGGAACATGTTCGCGACCTCCGCGGCGGCAACGCCGTAGCCGACGAGTGCGCCGACGCCAGTTTGCGCGGTGACGGTACCGGCAGCGGCGGCGACTCCGGTGATGATGGCGGCGTCGACGAGGCTTTTGACGACACCCCCGAGAGCTTCACCGGCGGACCAGACGGCGTCGGCCATCTCCCGGTAGGCCTTGCTGATGGCGGACAGGGGGGCCCGGAGGTCGGCGGTGGCGTTGGCCGTGGTGGTGAAGTAGCGGAAGGCGCCGTCGCCGGCCACTCCGTGCCAGAGGGGACGCAGGGTGGTGGTGCCGGACTGGACGTTGTAGGCCAGGTCGTGCAGGGCGCCACCCACGTTGTCCACGACCGGCCCCATCGTGGCCAGGGCTTCCCAGTCTCCGGAGACCTGGCTCTGAAGCCTGCCGATGGGGTCGAAACCGAAGACGCGGTCGAAGACCTCGTTGAGCCAGTTGGCGGGGCTGATGTAGTCCATCCAGCCCAGGGCGTTCGCGGGCTTGTCCGGGTCTCCCGGAGTGTCGAGATGACCACGAACGTCTCGGACGTCGACGAAGTCCGCCGGGGTGCACGGGTTGTTCGCCAACTCCAGTTCCAGAGGGGTGATGCACCGGTCGAGCGCTGGTGGCAGGGTCCGGTCGAGAAGGTCGGCGTTGGCCAGGTCGGTCGTGCGGTAGTAGCCGGCGGAGGCTCGCAGTTCGGGAGCGGAGTTCTCCAGGAGGCAGGCAAGCCGGTTGAGGGTGCTGTCGATGACGTCCACGGCGTGCTCATGGGCGGCTCTGGCGATCTGAATCTGCTCGCCGCCCGTCGCGACGTCGGCGTGACGATTGAGGTAGGCGCGGATCTCCCGCACGTCGGCGGCGGCACGATCGACCTGCCGGGCGAAGCCGACCAGCGCTTCCGGTTCAACGGACAGCGTCATCGGTGACCGCCTAGTCCGCGAGAAAGATGCCGGTCACACCCACCACCGCGAGAGCGACGGCGACCGCGAGAACGTACAGCCGCGCACGCGGCTCCCGGACGACGTAGGTGGCCAGGCCGAACGCCCCACTGAGAATCGCCACCGCGTACCACAGGAAGCTCGCCGGCGTGGCCTGACCGATGAAGAGCATCCAGGTGGCCGTCACCGCAACGAAGATCGTGGCGTAGGCGACGCTCTGCCGCAGGTTCCGGTAGGCCGTGTGCTGCAATCGGTCGACCGACTCACGGTAGTCCCCCACCGCCGCAGCGCGTTCCTCCTCGCTGACCTGCCGTCGCCTTCTGCGGCTACCAGACCTCTGGCTCCCACTCATGCCGCCGAAGATACCAACGGCGGTCACACCGTCGCGGCCCTGAACAGCCGGATCATCCGGGCCGCGAGCAGTCAGGATCCGTGCAGCGACCGCCGCTGTCGGCGGCGAACTAGCCCTGCTTGCGCCGGTGGACCAGGTCAGAGCCAGGTGTCGCGCACGTCCAGGGTGGTCCGGTCGAGGCTCTCCAGCAGGTCGAACTGCGGGCCGGTGCGGGGCAGCTCGTACCGGAAGAAGTAGCGGGCGGCCTGCCGCTTGCCGGCGAGGAAGTCCCCGTCCGATTCGCCTGCCCCCTCCACGGCGAGGAGCTGCTCCAGCCACATCCAGGCGATCACCACGTGCCCGACCGCCTCCAGGTACACACTGGCGTTGGCCAGCGCCACCTCCGGGTCGCCGGTGCTCCACAGGCGGCGGGTGACCAGGGCGACCCGGTCCAGGGCGGCGCCGAGCGCCCCGGCCAGCTCGGCGGCCTCTCCCTCGGCCTTCCACGCCCGGGTGACGGTGGCGCGGATCGTGTCGAGGAGCAGCGCGAGACCGGCACCACCCGCCATCGTCGCCTTGCGGCCGAGCAGGTCGAGCGCCTGGATGCCGTGGGTGCCCTCGTGGATGGCGTTGAGCCGGTTGTCCCGCCAGTGCTGCTCGACGTCGTAGTCGCGGGTGTAGCCGTACCCGCCGTGCACCTGGATCGCCAGGTCGTTCGCGGCGAGGCACCACTGCGACGGCCAGCTCTTCGCGATCGGCGTGAGCAGCTCCAGCAACAGGTGCGCCCGCTCCCGGTCGGCCGGGTCCGGTGCGGTGCGCTCCTCGTCGAGCAGGCGTCCGCAGTAGAGGATCAGCGCGAACGCGCCCTCCACGTAGCTCTTCTGCGCCAGCAGCATCCGGCGCACGTCGGCGTGGGCCACGATCGGCACCTGCGGTGCGGTGGGGTCCTTGTCGGCTACCGGCCGTCCCTGCGGGCGCTGCCGGGCGTACTCCACCGACTTGAGGTAGCCGGTGTAGCCGAGCGCGGTGGCGCCGGCACCGACCCCGATGCGCGCCTCGTTCATCATGTGGAACATCTGCGCCAGGCCCTGGTGCGGCTCCCCCACCAGGTAGCCGACGGCGCCGGGACGACCGCCGGGCCGGTGCACGCCCTCGCCGAAGTTCAGCAGCGTGTTGGTGGTGCCCCGGTAGCCCAGCTTGTGGTTGAGGCCGACCAGCACCACGTCGTTGCGGGCGCCGAGCGCGCCGTCGTCGTCGAGCAGCACCTTCGGCACGATGAACAACGAGATGCCCTTCACCCCGGGTGGGCCGCCGGGAATGCGGGCCAGCACCAGGTGGACGATGTTCTCGGCCAGCTCGTGGTCCCCACCGGAGATCCACATCTTGGTGCCGTACAGCCGGTACGTACCGTCGTCCTGCGGCTCGGCGCGTGTGGTGACGTCGGCGAGGGAGCTGCCGGCCTGCGGCTCGGACAGGCACATCGTGCCGAAGAAGCGGCCCTCCACCATCGGCCGGACCCAGGTGTCCACCTGCTCGGGGCTGCCGTGCGCCAGCAGCAGGTTCGCGTTGCCGAGGGTCAGGAACGGGTACGCGGACGTGGCCACGTTCGCGGCCTGGAACCAGGCGAAGCAGGCGGCCTGCACGACGTGCGGCAGCTGCATCCCGCCGATCGAGGAGTCCATCGTCGCGGCCAGCAGACCCGTCTGCGCGAAGGCGTCGAGGGCCTCTTTCACCTGCGGGATCATCCGCACCCGGCCCTCGTGCACGGTGGGTTCGGTGCGGTCGGCGGCCCGGTTGTGCGGGGCGAACCGCTCGGTCGCCACCCGCTCGGCGAGGTCCAGCACCGCGTCGAACGTGTCGCGGGAGTGCTCGGCGTAGCGGGGACGCTCGGTCAGCCGGGTCACGTCCAGCCAGTCGTGCAGCAGGAACCGCAGGTCACGCCGGGAGAGCAGGGTGGACGACACGGGGGTCTCCTTCCGTCGGGCCGGACCGGGCGGACGCTCAGCCGCGGCGCAGCCCGACGATGCCCTCCCGCAGGTCATCCTGGCTGATCGGACCGGCCGGCGCACCACCGGTCGCCTCGCTCATCGCCTTGGCGAGCTGGACGCGGCGCAGTACCTCGCGGATGTCCGCGCCGGTCAGCCCCGGGCTGATCGCGGCCAGGGCCGCGGGGTCGACGTCGTCGGCGAACATCCGGAAGCCCGGCCCCGCGTGCCGGTCCACCAGCTCCCGGATCATCTTGGCGATGATCTCCGCCCGGCCGCCCTCGTCGGGTGTCGGGATCGACAGCTTGACGTCGAAGCGGCCGGAGCGGACGAGGGAGGCGTCCACCCGCTGCGGGAAGTTGGTCGTGGCCACGACGATGACGTTCGGGTTCTCCTCGATCAGGGTGTTCATCTCCTGCTTGAAGATCCCGGCCACCGCGTTGACCGCCTGGCTGGCCGCGTCGCCACCGGCCCCGGCGTAGCTGATGATGCTGTCGAACTCGTCGAACAGCAGCACCGTGGGCTCCCGGTAGCGGCGGGCCTCGCGGAAGATCTGCTTGATGTTGCGCTCCGAGCCGCCGAGCCACTTATCCAGGATCTCGGGGGTGCGGATCTCCTTGAAGTTCGCCCCGATCTCGTTGGCCAGCGCCCGGGCCAGCATGGTCTTGCCGGTGCCGGGCGGGCCGTACAGCAGGATGCCCTGCGGCCGGCGCGCTCCCCACCGCGCCATCACGTCCGGGTGGCGGAACGAGATCGCGATCTCCCGGAACCGCGCGACCACCTCGTCGAGGCCGCCGACCTGGTCGAGGGTCACCGACTCGCTGCGGGGGGCCGCCGGACGCGGCGGCGGGGTCGTGCCCGCCGGACGCCGCAGCACGTACGTCCGTCCGCGCAGGACCCGGGGCTCGGGGTCGTCGCCGGCGAGGTCCCGCACCACCTGGAGCACCACGGCGACGGTCGCCCACAGGTGCGCCGGGGCGACCGTCGCGACGGGCACCTCGACCCGTACGGTGACGGTCCGGCCGGCGGCGGACGGCGCGTCGACGACCTCGGGGCGCAGCTCCAGCGCCTCGGCCTCGGCGAGTACCGCCGCGGCGGCGGGGTCGGCGGCCGGGGGCCGGTCCACCACC
>NZ_JBFAMU010000236.1:0-7786 GCF_040656655.1 Micromonospora sp. NPDC049799 | reverse complement strand
TCCGGCAGCGCGATGGCGGCCCCGGTCTCGTCGTACACGATCGGGAACGGTTCGCCCCATCCGTCGTGCCCGTCGCCGCTTCGGGCGGCCCCGACCAGCCGGCCAGCGGCGCGAGCGTCGTGGTGCGGCCGGACACCTCCAGGCGTACGCCGCCGGCGAGCCCAGCCTGCTGGAAAAGCGACCCGGAGATGTGCCGTGCCTGACACGGGCCGCAGTCGTAGGTCAGCGCGGCGGGCACCCGGTCGCTGACCGCGCGGCTCACCTCGCCCTTGGCCATGGGCCCCGTGACCACCTGCGCGAACGCCCGCGCCGCCGCCTCGAACGCGGCCAGCCCCAGTGCGGCCCCGGTGCCGATCTGGCCGCTGATGCGACGCGCGGCGTCGGCGTCATCGAACGGCCACAGGGCGGCGGCGAGTGCCGGCAGCCCGGCGCGACGGTGCAGGTGCGGGGCGCCGCGCATGGACCAGACCAGCTCCAGCCGGTCGTCGTCGGCGGTGATCCCCCGGGCGGCGAGCGCCAGCCGGGCCGAGCCGTACGGCGTGTCCTGCACGCCCAGTGCCAGCACCGAAAGGTCACCGGGCCGGCGCACGGGCGGTCGGTGCAACTCCTGCACGGCAGCCCGGTAGGCGAGCACGCGCGTGCGGCCCAGCTCCGGCGCGTTCCCGGCCATCGTCACCCCCACCGTCGACGTCCCTCACGGACGCTACCGCCCCGCACCGACACCTCCGCGGGCGCGACTCACCCGATCCGGGCGAGGTTGACCCGGCGCCGGACGGGGACCCGTGCTCGGACGTCGACACGCGGTGTGACGACGACCGGTGGGTGGGACGGGACCGACGGGAGGAGGGGACCCGATGGTGGACGCGACCATGCGGTTCTTCGAGGACCTGGACCGGCGGGGCTTCGAGCCTCTGCTGGCGAAGTCCGCGGGGACGCTGCGCTTCGACCTGCACGAAAGGGCGCGGACAGTGCACTGGCTGCTGAAGGTCGACCGTGGGCGGCTCCAGGTGAGCCAGGAGGACCGGGAGGCGGACACGGTGGTCGTGACCAGCCCCGCCCTGTTCGAGGACCTCGCCGCCGGCCGGGAGCACGGACTTGCGGCCATCCTGCGCGGCGACATGACGATCTCCGGCGACGCGCAGTTGCTGATACAGGTGGAGCGGCTGTTCCCCGGTCACCCGGAGGCCCGAGGCCCCCGCCGGCGATTCGGCGACAGGGAGGTCGGCTGATGGCCGGGAAGAGCAACGTCCGGATCCTGGACGGCAGCACGTTCGTGGTCTCCGAGGAGACCGGGGACATCGAGGCGACGCCGATCGAACCGAGCGGGCTCTTCTCGCTCGACACGCGCTTCCTCTCGACCTGGGTGCTCACGGTCAACGGGGAGCGCCTCACTCCGCTCTCGTACGACGACCTGCAGTACTACGAGGCGCGCTTCTTCCTGGTACCGGGGATGGCGACCCACTACGTCGACGCCAAGGTGTCGATCATCCGGGAACGGGCGGTGGGGGGAAGCTTCCGCGAGCAGCTGACCATCCTGAACCACGACGAGAAGCCCGTCGACCTGGAGATCCGGATGGAGGCGGCCGCGGACTTCGCCGACCTGTTCGAGGTCAAGGACGAGATCCTCAACAAGAAGGGCGAGAGCTACACCGAGGTCGAGCCGGACCGGCTTCGTCTGGGCTACCGCCGGGGCAACTTCAAGCGGGAGACCGTCATCTCCTCCCAGGAGCCGGCCCGGTACGACAAGCGCGGTTTCGCGTACACCGTCCACCTCGAGCCGAACGAACGGTGGGACGCCCAGATCGACGTGCAGACCTTCGCCCTGGGCCCGGGCGGCCGGGACCTGCGGATGGGGTTGCGCGCGCACGGCACCGAACGACTCGCCCTCCAGCAGGACCTGGAGGAGTGGCTCGCCGCAGCGCCCAAGGTCAACACCGAGCACGAGGAGTTGGCCAGGACCTACCGCCGCAGCCTCGTCGACCTGGCGGCGCTGCGTTTCTCGCCGCTCTCGCTCGGCGGCGCGACCCTGCCGGCGGCCGGACTGCCCTGGTTCATGACCATGTTCGGTCGGGACAGCATCTTCACCTGCCTCCAGACGCTGCCGTTCACCCCGGAGTTGTCGAAGACGACGCTGCGGATCCTGGCCGCGTTGCAGGGCACCCGGTTCGACGACTTCCGGGACGAGGACCCGGGCCGGATCCTGCACGAGATGCGCTACGGCGAGTCGGCCGCCTTCGAGGAGCAGCCGCACTCGCCGTACTACGGGTCGGTGGACGCCACGCCGCTGTTCCTGGTGCTGCTCGACGAGTACGAGCAGTGGACCGGGGACATCGCCCTGGCCAAGGAGCTGGAGCCGGAGTGCCGCCGAGCCCTCAAGTGGATCGACGACTACGCCGACCTGGTGGGCGGCACCGGCTACATCTGGTACGAGCGGCGCAACAGCGACACCGGCCTGGAGAACCAGTGCTGGAAGGACTCCTGGGACTCCATCTCGTACCGGGACGGCACGCTGCCGCCGTTTCCCCGGGCCACCTGCGAGGTGCAGGGGTACGCGTACGACGCGAAGGTCCGTGCGGCCCGGCTGGCTCGGGAGTGCTGGGGCGACCCGGCCCTGGCCGACCAGTTGGAGCGGGAGGCGGCGGAGCTCAAGGAGCGGTTCAACCGGGACTGGTGGGTCGACGACGGTGGGTACTACGCCCTCGCGCTGGACCCGGACGGCCGGCAGTGCGACGTGCTCAGCTCCAACGTCGGGCACCTGCTCTGGAGCGGCATCGTCGACCACGATCGCGCCGAGAAGATCGCGCAGCACCTGGTGGGGCCGCGGCTCTTCTCCGGTTGGGGCGTGCGGACGCTGGCCGAGGGGGAGGTGCGCTACAACCCGGTCGGCTACCACAACGGCACGATCTGGCCGTTCGAGAACTCGTTCATCGCCTGGGGCCTGCGCCGGTACGGCTTCGGTGAGGAGGCGGCCACCATCGCCAACGGCATCCTGGACGCCGCCACGTTCTTCAACGGGCGGCTGCCGGAGGCGTTCGGCGGCTACCAGCGGGAGCTGACCAAGTTCCCGGTGGAGTACCCGACGGCGTGCAGTCCGCAGGCCTGGTCCACCGGCACCCCGCTGCTGCTGCTGCGGACGATGCTCGGCCTGGAGCCGCACGAGGGACACCTCGCGGTGGCACCCTGCCTGCCCGTCGGCATGGGACGCATCGAGGTCCTGGACATCCCGGGCCGGTGGGGCCGGGTGGACGCGTTCGCCCGCGGCCGGCTCAACCTGCACCACGCCGACTGAGCCCGACGACCGCCGGCCGCCCCGTGTGCGGCGGCCGGCGGTCGGTGACGCCGAGGCAGGGCTCGCCCTACGGTGGCGTAACTTACGCGTTGTAAAGTTGGCGGATGCCGGAACTCGTGTACCCGCCCGTTGTCGCCGCCGCCAAGACGATGTTCCGGGTCCTCGACCTGAAGATCACCGTGGAGGGCGCCCACCACGTCCCGCGTACCGGCGGGGCCGTCATGGCCAGCAACCACGTCAGCTACCTGGACTTCATCTTCTGCGGGCTGGGCGCGCAGGAGTCGAAGCGGCTGGTGCGCTTCATGGCGAAGCAGTCGGTGTTCACGCACAAGGTGTCCGGCCCGCTGATGCGGGGCATGCGACACATCCCGGTGGACCGGCGGGCCGGCGCGGGGTCGTTCGCCTCCGCGGTCAGTGCGCTGCGGAGCGGCGAGGTGGTCGGTGTCTTCCCGGAGGCGACGATCAGCCGGTCGTTCCAGGTCAAGGAGTTGAAGAGCGGCGCTACCCGGATGGCGAGCCAGGCCGGTGTGCCGGTGCTGCCGGTGGCGCTCTGGGGTGGGCAGCGGCTGTGGACGAAGGGCCGCCCCCGTACCCTCACCCGCCGGCACGTGCCGATCACCATCATCATCGGTGAGCCGATGGACCCGACGGCGTACGAGGACCCGAACGTGATGACCGCGGACCTGAAGACCCGGCTGACCGCCCTGGTCGACCGGGCCCAGCGGGAGTACCCGGACTCGCCGACCGGCCCGGACGACGCCTGGTGGCAGCCGTGCCACCTCGGCGGCACCGCGCCCACGCTGGAGGAGGCCGCCGAGTTGGAGGTCCGCCGCCGTGCCGCCGCCAAGGACCCCTGGGCCTGACCCGACCGGTGACCGGATCGTTCCGCATCCCGACACGATGATGCCTGGTCCGGCGGTCGCCGTCCGGCCAGGATTTCGGTCATGAGCAGAGCAGCACTCGTCGTGATCGACGTCCAGGAGTCCTTCCGGCAGCGCCCGATCTGGGCCCACGCCTCGCATCCGGACATCGTCGGGCAGGTGAACCGGCTGGTGGCGTACGCCCGAGGGCGTGGTGACCTGGTCGTCTGGGTCCTGCACGCCGAGCCGGGCACCGGAGGCGTCTTCGACCCGGCTGGTGGGCACGTGCGCCTCATCGACGGACTCGCCCCGGCCGACGGGGAACCGACGCTGGTGAAGACGTCGCACAACGCCTTCACCACCACCAACCTCCAGCAGGTGCTCACCCTGGCCGGCATCCGCGAGGTGACGGTCTGCGGCATCCGGACCGAGCAGTGCGTCGAGACCACCACCCGGGTCGGCTGCGACCTCGGCTACGAGATGACGTTCGTGACCGACGCGACGGTGAGCTTCCCGACGCCGCACCGGAGCCTGCCGGAGACCGCCACGCTGGCCGAGATGCTCGCCGACCCCCGCACCCTGTCGGCGGAGGACATGATCGCCCGCACCGAGTACGCCCTCGCCGGCCGCTTCGCCAGCGTCCGCACGGTCGCCGAGGTGACCGGCGCGGTACCGGCCGGAGTCTGACGACCGTGGCCCGGGTCGTCTTCCTGCTGGTCCCGCAGTTGCACCTGCTGGACCTCGCCGGCCCGGCCCAGGTCTTCTCCACCGCCGCCGACCTCGGGTACGACTACCGGCTGCACTACGTCGCCGACCGTGCGGTGGTGCCGACCGTGCAGGGCGTGCCGGTGGTGGCCGACCTCCGGTGGCCCGAGCTGAGCCCCGACGACCTCCTCGTCGTACCCGGATGGCGACCTCGGGCGCACGGGCCGCAGGGGCCGGTCGGCCCCGAGGACCTGCGGCGGCTGGCCGCCCACCACGCGGCCGGCGGAACCGTCGCGAGCGTGTGCGCCGGGGCGTACGCCCTCGGCGGGGCCGGACTGCTCGACGGCCGGCGCTGCACGACGCACCACGACGTGCAGGACGACCTGGCCCGCCGGCACCCGGCGGCGCGGGTGGTCCGGGACGTGCTGTACGTGGTCGACGACCGGGTGGTCACCTCGGCGGGCATCGCCAGTGGCATCGACGTGGCGCTGCACCTGGTGGCGACCCGGCACGGCCCGGGGACGGCCGCGCGGATCGCCCGCACTTTGGTGGTGTACGCCCGCCGCAACGGCCACGAGCAGCAGACCAGCGCGATGATGCGGCACCGCTCGCACCTGTCCGACGTGGTGCACCGGGTGCAGGACCTCATCGACGGCCGGTACGCCGAGCCGCTGCCGCTGGCCGAGCTGGCCGCTGCCGGCGGAGTGGCCGAGCGGACGCTGACGCGCCTGTTCCGCCAGGCCACCGGCCTGACGCCGCTCGGCTACCAGCAGCTGTTGCGGGTGGAGAGGGCCGAGCACCTGATCGGGCACGGGACGACGGTCGAGTCCGCCGCCCGCACCGTCGGGTTCACCGATGCCCGGATGCTGCGCCGGCTTCGGGCCCGGGCCACGCCCGCTCGATCCGGTCCCGCCGGTAGTAGTCGTCCCGCGAGCGGAACTCCACCGGTAGCGACCCCGGCAGGGTGACCCGGCCGGCACCCTCGGGGAGCGCCGGCCGGGCACGAAGCGCCAGCACGTCCCGCTCCGGCGGGGAGAGGTCCACCAGCTCAGGGTGGGTGAGCCGGAAGGTGGCCACCGCCCGGCGTACCTGGCGGGCCAGCTCGGTGACCGCGTCCGCCGGGCCGGTCAGGGCGAGCGCCGGCTGCCGGATGGTACGCAGCGCGTCGCAGACGACCAGCAGCCGCGCGGTGCCGTCGGGTGTGGGCGTCGACAGCTCCAACCGGGACGGCCACTGCCAGCGGACCTGGCCGCTGACCAGCCCGGGAAGCCGGACGGCGCGGCGGTGCCGGGGATCGGAGGCCGCGCCGACCACGGACAGCTGCGAGCCGGTGCCGGCGTACGCGATCCGCCGGTCGGTGACGCTCACCACCACCGGCTCGGGCAGGCTCCAGCAACGCCACCCCTCGGTGGGGTCGAGCAGGTGACCCTCCGCGTACAGCCGGTACCGACCGATCGTCCGCTCGCCCGACGCCAGGGCCAGCTCGTGGCGCCGGTCGAGGATGGGGCCGACGTCGTCGTCCGGCGCGTCGAAGCGGTGCGGTGCGATGAAGAAGGGGGACGCGTCATCGTGCATCGTCACGACCTCCGGTGTGGACACCTCTGCGGAGGCCGGCGGAACCACGTCCCGCGCCGGGACTCAGCCCCGGGCTCCCCTCAGCCCCTTACCCGTCGAGCCTCGCCCACCCCGGCCTGGCTGTCATGACGCCCGTTAGGGGGTCGGCCGGTCGTACCACGCCTGCGACCGGTAGGTGCCGATCTCCTCCGGCCGGACTAGGCCGTCCTCGATCGCCCGGGCGAGCAGCGCCGCCTTCGTGGCAGCCGGTCGACCCGCCCGGGTGTACTTGATCCGCGCCCGGTCGACGTACTGCTTGACGGTGTGCTCGCTGATCCGCATCCGTCGGGCCACCGACGCCTTCGACATGGACTGGAACCACAGCAGCAGCGCCTCCCGCTCCTTGTCGGACAGGGTGGGCCGGTCCGGCCGGGGATCACCGACGATGGCACCGGCCAGGGCCGGCGGCACGTACGGGCGGTCGCTGGCGGCGGCCAGCACGGTCGCCACGCAGTGCTCGCGTCCCTCGTGCTTGGCGAGGAAGGCCACCGCGCCGGCGTCCAGCGCGGCGAGCATCGTCGCCGGGTCGGTGTGTTCGGAGTAGACCACCACCCGGCGCCCCGCGGCGCTCAGCTCGGCGAGCTTGTCCAGCACCATCAGCCCGTGCAGGCGCAGGTCGAGCAGGACCACGTCGGCGTGCGGAGCGGCCCGCAGCACCTCGTCCGGGTCGTCGCCGGTGGCCAGCACGGTCAGCTGCGGCTCGGTGGCCAGCCAGGCGCGGACGCCCTCGACGACCACCGGGTGGTCGTCCACGATCGCCACGCCGATCGACCGTCCCCCGGTCACCGCCGCCACCGCGTCTGCGTCCATCGGATCTCCCCGTCCCGCTCCTGGAGGTGCTCCACCCGTGGGTCCCCGTCGGTGCCCGGCGGCCCGGCGGTCGGGTCGTCGTCGGAGTCCGGGACCACGAGGCTGACCACCACCTCGTCCGCGTCGGCGACGACGGTCAGCCGGGCCCGGTCCCGGGCGTCGGCCAGCGTCGCGGTGAGCGGTTCGGCCAGCGCGCGGCGTACCTCCACCGGCAGGGGCGGAGGCGTGCCGATCGTCACCAGGTCGATCGGGACGCCCTTGCGCTCGGCCAGGTCGGCGGCCGCCCGCAGCTCGTGCAGCAGCGGGTCCGGTACGTCGTCGGACTCGGCGATCAGGCGGCGCAGCCGGGCGGCGGCCAGCACGCAGCGCCGCCGGACCGCCGGGTCGGTCGGGTCGGCCCGTCCGTCGGCCAGTTCCGCCAGCACCTCCTCGGCGGTGCCGCTCGATGATGCGCGGGTAGCCCTCCAGCGGATGGGCCGGGTTGGCCAGCCAGTAGCTGTCGTTGGAG
>NZ_JBFAMU010000235.1:0-7799 GCF_040656655.1 Micromonospora sp. NPDC049799 | reverse complement strand
CGGAGCTGCCGGGCGGGCCGGGCGCGGCGCAGCGTGTGGCGGTGGCCGCGGACGGTCCGGTGGCGGTGGGGCCTTCGGGCGATGTGTTCGCCGCCTGGCGGTCCGGTCCGGACGGGTGGCGGCGGGCCGGTGGATTCGGGGTGGCCGGTCCGGGGGTTCCGTCGGTGGTGGGTCTGACGGCGGCGGGCGCGCGCCTGGTGGCCGTGACGGCGAACGGTGCCGATCATGGTCTGTGGATTTCGGTCGATTCGGGAGATTCATGGCAGGCGATGGCGATGCCGGCGGCCGTGGCGCACCGCGGTGACACGGCGGTGGCGGTGGCTTCGGATGGAGATCGACTTCTGCTGGTGGCCGACGACGCCGAGGTGCCCCGTGCCTGGTCAGTGGGGTTGGCGGGCATCGATCGGTAGGGGGCGGGGAAGCCCTGGCCCGTTACCGACGAAACAAAGGTGAAAAGGCTTCATAGCCGAAGGTTCTTACAGCGATCGTTTCCAGGCCGCCACGCCGTGTAACGGTTCGGTCAACCCGCTCCCGTGGGGCTTACGTCACAGCTCCGGCGTGGGATAACGTCCGGCCCCAGACCGGCGACGACGGTCTGGTCCGTCCATCCTGCAAGGGCCAATAGGCGCCGGGTGGTTCGGGCCATTGGGACTGAGGAGGGTACGAGCCTTGAGGCAGAAGCTCGCACGGGTGCTGAGTGGCGTTGCCATCAGCGCGCTGGTTCTCGGCGGCGCGGCCGCATGTAAGGCTGACAGTGGTGACGAAGGCGGCAGCAGCAACGCGGCCTGTGACCTGAAGCTCGGCTTCTTCGGCCCGCTCACCGGCGACGCCGCGGGTCTCGGTATCCACATGCGCAACGGCACCAAGCTGGCCATCGACCAGTACAACAAGGACAACGCCGACTGCAAGGTCGCCCTGACCGAGTACGACTCGCAGGGTGACCCGGCCAAGGCCCCCGCCCTCGCCCAGCAGGCCGTCGGTGACCAGAAGATCGTCGGCATCATCGGCCCGGCCTTCTCCGGTGAGTCGGAGGTGGCGGACCCGATCTTCGACGAGGCCGGCCTGCCGACCATCACCCCGTCGGCCACCCGCCCGAGCCTGAGCACCAAGGGCTGGAAGATCTTCCACCGGGGCGTCGGCAACGACACCTCGCAGGGCCCGGCGGCCGGTCGGTACATCAAGGACGTCATGAAGGCCGAGAAGGTCTACGTCGTCGACGACCAGTCCGCGTACGGCGCGGGCCTGGTGGACGAGGTCAAGAAGGTTCTCGGGGCCGTGGCCGGCGAGGACAAGATCCAGGTCAAGCAGACCAACTTCTCGGCGGTCTCCACCCGGATCATCTCCAGCGGCGCGACCGTGCTGTTCTTCGGTGGCTACTACACCGAGGCCGGTCTGCTGCTCAAGCAGCTCAAGGGTGCCGGCTGGAAGGGCACCATGGTGGCCGGTGACGGCGTCAACGACGCCAACTTCATCAAGGTCGCCGGCGACGCGGTTGCCGAGGGCACCGTCCTGACCTGCCCGTGCGCCCCGGCCACGGCGGCCAAGGGCAGCTTCCTGACCGACTACAAGGCGGCCTTCGAGAACGCCGAGCCGGGCACCTACGCCGACGTGTCGTACGACATCACGAAGATCATGCTGGAGGGCATCAAGGAGGGTAAGGCCACCCGTGCCGACCTGCTGTCCTTCATCAAGTCGTACAACAAGGCCGGCACCGCCACCGGTGTGACCTACAAGTTCGCCGACACCGGTGAGCTGGACCCGGCCGAGGTCGTCGTCTGGGCGTTCAAGGTCAACGCCGGCAAGGTCGTTCCGGACGTCGAGATCCCCAAGGCCTGACCGGGAAACCGGTCCGGTCACGGGCTACCCACGGTGCGGCCGGGAGTTCTGCTCCCGGCCGCAGCGTTTGGCCGCACAGTTGGAGCCCCCACTTGAACTTCGATGAGTTCTTCGGAAACTTTCCGGCGCTGACGATAACCGGATTGGAGCAGGGCGCGATCTACGCGCTCGTGGCCCTCGGCTACACGCTCGTCTACGGCGTCCTCCGCCTGATCAACTTTGCCCACTCCGAGGTCTTCATGGTCGGTACCTTCACCGCCCTGTGGACCTGGGAGGCACTCGGCTACAACCAGAACAGCCCGGCTCCGGCCTTCGGTCCGTTGCTGATCGCCCTGCTGGCGGGGCTCGCGGTGGCGGCCCTCGCCTCGGCGGCCACGGCCGTCACGGTCGAGCTGGTCGCGTACCGGCCGCTGCGGCGGCGCAACGCACCACCCCTGGCGTTCCTCATCACCGCGATCGGCGCGTCCTTCGTGCTCGCCGAGTCGTTCGGTATCGGCACCGAGCGGGCCCCGTTCGGCATGCCCAACCTGATCCCGCAGGAGACGCTGTTCACGGTCTTCGGCGCGGCGGTCACCAACGTCCAGCTGATCATCCTCGGCGTGACGCTGGTGATGATGGTCGGCCTGGACCAGTTCGTGAACCGCAGCCGGCTCGGCCGGGGCATCCGCGCGGTGGCCCAGGACGCGGACACCGCGGCGCTGATGGGCGTCAACAAGAACCGGGTCATCCTGCTGGTCTTCGTGCTCGGCGGGATCATGGCCGGTGTCGCGGCGCTGCTGTGGAACGTCCGGTACGGCTACACCAAGTTCAACGTCGGCTTCCTGATCGGCCTCAAGGCCTTCGCGGCCGCGGTCCTCGGCGGTATCGGCAACCTGCGCGGTGCGCTGCTCGGCGGCCTGCTGCTGGGTGTGGCGGAGAACTACGCCGCCGGCCTGTTCGGCGGAGACTGGAAGGACTTCACCGGCTTCGTGCTGCTGGTGGTGCTGCTGATGTTCCGGCCCACCGGTCTGCTCGGTGAATCACTGGGGAGGGCGCGCGCATGACCGCCACTGTGGAGAAGAAGCGGAGCGGCGGCTTCAAGAGCCGCTGGGCGGCCATGCCCAAGCAGGTGCGCTGGGCAGCGATCGCGGCCCTGATCGTCTTCCTGTACGTCCTGCCGAACCGTTGGTTCTACGAGTACCTCGGCTTCCCGGTGGGCAGCGAGTACTTCGCCTTCTACACCACCCGGTCGGACTTCGCCGGTGTGCTGTTCGACACCGCGGTCTTCGTGCTGCTGGCCGTCGGGCTCAACGTCGTGGTCGGTTTCGCCGGCCTGCTCGACCTCGGCTACTTCGGCTTCTACGCGCTCGGTGCGTACACCGTGGCGCTGCTGACCTCGCCGGAGAGCCGATTCGGGACGGAGTGGCCGTGGCTGGCGGCCGTGCCGCTGGCGGTCATGGTCACGATGATCTCCGGGGTGATCCTCGGCGGTCCGACGCTGCGCCTGCGCGGCGACTACCTCGCCATCGTCACGCTCGGCTTCGCCGAGATGATCCGGCTGTACGCCCAGCGCAACGAGGGCATCCTGCAGGGCCAGCGGGGCATCCCCGGTATCCCGCACCCGCCGGGCACGGGCTCGGACGGCAAGCCGCTGTTCGGTGTGGTGGACGCCCGGCCGTACTACTGGCTGATCCTGACGCTGATCCTCGTGGTGATCCTGCTGGTCCGGAACCTGGCGAACAGCCGGGTGGGCCGCGCCTGGGTCGCCGTCCGCGAGGACGAGGACGCGGCCGAGATCATGGGCGTGCCCACCTTCAAGTACAAGCTGTGGGCGTTCGCCATCGGCGCCGCGGTGGCCGGTCTGACCGGCGCGGTCTTCGCCGGCAAGCAGACCTTCATCAACTCCGACCAGTTCCTGCTGGAGAGCTCCATCCTGGTGCTCGCGGCGGTCATCCTGGGTGGTGCCGGCAACATCAAGGGAGCCATCGTCGGTGGTGCGCTGACCTGGTACCTGCCGGAGTGGCTGCGTGGCGTGGGCGACCTGGTCGGCGTGGAGTTCGACGCCGCCGAGTACCGGATCCTCGTGTTCGGCCTGGTGGTCATCGTCATGATGATTTTCCGGCCGCAGGGTCTGGTGCCCAACCGGCGGCGGGCGGCGGAGTTCGAAGACCGGCGCAAGGAAGCGGTTCCCCAGGAGACGGTGCCCAGTGAGTGAGCCGGAGATGCGAAGCGAACGCGACCAGAGCAGCGACCGGGACATCGTCGCCGACGGTCGCAGCACGATCGGCGTCCCGCCGGAGAAGGGCCCGGCCGAACCGGCCGGGGTCACCCCGGCGGGGCCGGACCCCGCCGGCCGGGAGGCGCTGCTGGAGGTGGACCACGTCACGCTGCGGTTCGGCGGTGTGGTCGCCCTCGACGACGTCACCTTCACCCTGTACAAGGGGGAGATCCTCGGGCTGATCGGCCCGAACGGCGCCGGCAAGACGACCTGCTTCAACGCGATGACCGGTGTCTACCGCCCGACCGAGGGCGAGATCCGGTTCAAGGGCGAGCGGGTCAGCGGCAAGCGGCGGTCGTGGATCACGAAGGCGGGCATCGCCCGGACGTTCCAGAACATCCGGCTCTTCCCGGAGATGACCGCGCTGGAGAACGTGATGGTGGGCGCGGACGTCCACCACAAGACCAGCGTGATCTCCGCGATGCTGCGGCTGCCGCGGCACTGGCGCGAGGAGCGCCAGGGCCGGGAGAAGGCCCTGGAACTGCTGCGCTTCGTGGGCATCGAGCGCCGCGCCGGCGACCTGGCCCGCAACCTGTCGTACGGCGAGCAGCGCCGGCTGGAGATCGCCCGGGCGCTGGCCACGGACCCGTCCCTGCTCTGCCTGGACGAGCCGGCCGCCGGCTTCACCCCGGCGGAGAAGGAGGAACTCCTCGGCCTGATCCGTAAGATCCGTGACCAGGGCACCACGATCCTGCTCATCGAGCACGACATGCGCCTGGTGATGGGTGTGACCGACCGGATCGTGGTGCTGGAGTTCGGCAAGAAGATCGCCGACGGCCTCCCGGCCGAGGTCCGCGAGGACGCGAAGGTGATCGCCGCGTACCTGGGGGTGCCGACCGATGCTGCTTGAGATCAAGGACCTGACGCTGCTGTACGGGCGGATCCAGGCGCTGCACGGGATCAGTCTGGTCGTCAACGAGGGCGAGGTGGTCGCGCTGATCGGCGCCAACGGCGCCGGCAAGACGACCACCATGCGGGCGATCTCCGGGCTGCGTCCCGTGGCGTCCGGCTCGATCGTCTTCGACGGCACCGACGTCACCCGGATGCGCGCGGACCTGCGCGTGGTCCGGGGCATCGGGCAGGCGCCGGAGGGCCGGGGCGTGTTCCCGGGCATGTCGGTCATCGAGAACCTGGAGATGGGTGCCTACACCCGCCGGGACCGTGGCGAGATCGCCAAGGACATGGCGATGGTGCTGGACCTCTTCCCCCGGCTCGCCGAGCGGCGCAAGCAGGCCGGCGGCACGCTCTCCGGCGGTGAGCAGCAGATGCTCGCGGTGGGTCGGGCGCTGATGGCCCGTCCCCGGCTGCTGCTGCTGGACGAGCCGTCGATGGGCCTGGCGCCGAAGCTGATCCAGCAGATCTTCGAGATCATCACGCGGATCAACGAGCAGGGCACCACCATCCTGCTGGTGGAGCAGAACGCCCAGCAGGCGCTGTCCCGCGCCCACCGGGGCTACGTGCTGGAGACCGGCCGGATCGTCAAGGAGGGCACCGGCCGGGACCTGCTGCACGACCCGGCGGTCAAGGAGGCGTACCTCGGCGTGGCCTGACGCCTACGCGCGAAGGAGGTCCCGGTGCGGCGGTCGCCGCGCCGGGACCTTCCCGTTTCCGCCCGACGGTCAGGCCCGGCTGTCGGCGGCCAGTGCGGCGACGTCCCGGGCAAGGTCCGCGGTGCCGCGATGGCCCTTCTGCCGGTACGTCGCCAACGCCGTCCGCAGCTCGCTCAGCCCACCGGTCGGGTCGCCCCGCTCCATCCGGGTCCGACCGAGCTGTTCCCGGGCCTCCGCCTCGACCAGCACGTCACCCGCCTCGCGGGCCTGTGCCACCGCACGCACGGCGTACGGCAGGGCGCGCGCCGGCTCACCGGCGGCCCGGTGGGTGCGGGCCAGGCCGACCAGGATCTCCGCCACGTCACGCGGCCCGCAGCCGTTCTCCGCGATGGCCAGCGCCGCGTCGTAGTGGGTGGCCGCCTCCCGCTGCCGACCGGCGAGGAGGTGGGCCTCGCCGAGGTTGCTGCGCACCAGCGCGCGCAGGTGCGTGGCGTTCGTCAGGGTGCGGCTGTGCTCCTCGGCCTCGGTCAGCCGGCGGATCGCCTCCTCGGGCCGGCCGGCGTTGTTCATGATCGCGGCGAGGTTCAGCAGGGCCGTCGCCGCGCCGAGCCGGTCACCGGATGCGCTGCGCAGCTCGTACGCCCGCCGGGTCCAGTGTGCCGCCTCGTCGTGCCGGCCGAGCTGGCTGAGCGGAATGGCCAGCCGGCCGGCGATCAGCGCCTCGCCGATGTCGTCGCCGGCGCTCCGGGCCGCCCGCACGGCCAGGGTGTAGAGCTGCACCCAGCGGTCGCGGTGGTGCCGGCGGAACAGCCAGCCGTACAGGGCGGCGGCGATCTGCCAGGCGAGTCGGGGATGTCCGGCGGCGGCGGTCTCCACGGCGGCGACCAGGTTGTCCGCCTCGTCGTCGAGCCAGGTCAGGGCGGCGGCGGGGGTGGCGAACCGGACCGGCGGGTCCGGCGGGTCGGAGTCGAAGTTCGGTCGCTCGGCGGGCCGCAGCGTACGGTCCGCCGCGTTGGCGGCGTCCCGGTACCAGGCGAGCAGGCGGACCGGGGCCGCGTCGTCGGCGGGCGGCTGGGCGGCTGCCTGCTCGGCGGCTGCCTGCTCGGCGGCGAAGAGGCGGACGAGGTCGTGCAGCTGGTAACGGTCGGTGTCCAGCTCGTGCACGAGGTGGGCCGCGGCCAGGTGGGCCAGCAGCGACCGGACCTGGGTCGGTGGCAGGCCGGCCAACGCCGCCGCGGCGTCGGTCGACGGGCGCTGGCCGGGATGCCGGCCGAGCAGTCGGAACAGCCCACGGGCCGGTTCGGGCAGGCTGCCGACCGACACCTCCAGGGCGGCGCGCACCGACACATCCTCGGAGATGAGCAGGCCGAGTCGGGCGTTCTCGTCGGTGAGCCGGTCGGCGAGCGCCCGGGCGCCTCCGTCGACGTCGAGCCGGGCGGCGGCGATCCGCAGCGCGAGGGGCAACCGGTCGCACAGCGACGCGAGCCGGCGCAGCAGGGCCGGGTCGGTCGGCTCCGGACGGCCGTTGTCGCCTCCCCGGGCGAGCAACTCGCAGGCGTCGTCCTCGTCGAGCGGCTCCACCTGCAACCGTGCGACACCGTGGGTGGCGACCAGCCCGTCGAGGCGGTGCCTGCTGGTCACCACGACCAGGTTCTCGCCCGCTCCGGGAAGCAGCGGCCGTACCTGCCCGGAGGACGCGGCGTTGTCGAGCACCACCACCATGGCCCGCCGGGCCAGCTCCGAGCGGTACCGGGCGGCGCGCTCCTCCGTCTCGTGGGGGACGTCGTCGCCGGCCACGCCCAACGCGCGGAGGAACCCCTCCAGCACCGCGGCCGGGGTCGGCGCAGGTGCGTGGTCGGTGCCGCGCAGGTCCGCGTACAGGTGTCCGTCACGGCCCTGCCGGCGGGACTGGTCGTGGGCCCACCGCAGGGCCAGCGCGGTCTTGCCCACCCCGGGTGGGCCGACCAGGGCGACCACCCCTGCCCCGGCGTCCGCGATCGTGTCCAGTCGTTCCAGTTCGCGGAGCCGACCCACGAAGCCGGCAGGCGCCGCGGGCAGTTCGCCTGCGCGTTCCAGGTCTGCACCTCGGTCAGCTCCGGCTCCGCCGAGCGCAGCTCCAGCAGCATCCGCGCCTTGATCGCGCGGTCGATGCCGTA
>NZ_JBFAMU010000234.1:0-7802 GCF_040656655.1 Micromonospora sp. NPDC049799 | reverse complement strand
ACCGCAGCGCGTCTCCTCCAGCGTGTTGCCCGGACTGCCCGGCCGTCATTGCTTCTTCCATCGCGCGGCCAACTGCTGGTAGTGCGCGACGAGCTTGTCCCGTGTCACGCCTCCGCCGTAGATCGAACCCCACAGCAGGTCCCGAAAGCGCAGGTAGTCGAGGTCCTTTGGCGTCGCCTTTAGGTCATCCTCAACCGGCCACCCTCTGCTCGCCATGTACTGCTCGCCCGACGCCCTGACGTCGGCCATACGCACCACAGGCTCGTAGTCTCCGAAGGCCGGATCGTCGGGGTCTATGACAGGCAAAATCTCAGACGCTGATGCGAAGCCCAGACCCGCGAACAACGTCAACACGGCGTCCTGCATCACCGGCAGGTCATCTTCCCCGCTCATGAGGATTGATGCGATGACCTCCGTCGACGACGTCCGGCCTGCTTCCACCGCCCAGGTACGCAACGCCTCTACCGCGAGGTGCGGGTCGACTCGCTCGGGCCTACCCTCCACGTGCTGGAAGCCGCACGGCTCATCGGCATTGGGCAGGTGCAGCGAGAGGCTGAGCCCCGCCGGAGTTCGGCCCTCCAGATGGGCGCAGGCGCTGTTGGACACGTATGCCGCGAGAACTGGAGCCGCCGTGGCCGCCACCAGGTCGTCCACACCCGCGGACAACCGCAACCGCTCGGTGTAGAACGGCACGACGCCCACCCGCTGCCAGCCCTGGCCCAGGTCGTAGAGCCCAACCTTGTTGTTGCCCCACGGGGTTGGCGTGGCGAAGGAAGACCCGAACGCCTCGCGCACCCCGGGCTGCGCTGGAAGCGTGGCGGTCTTCGGCTTGGCCAACAGCAGCGTCCCGAACCAACCCATGGGGGCGAACTCTAAGACGAACCAAACCTAGGCCGTCAAGCATGTCCTGGGACGGATTCGTCAAGGATGTGGTGGGACAAGACACGCCGGCAGCCGGTGTCGTACTCCAGATGATGGGTTACACGTTGGCTCCAGTTGACGGGTTACAAGATCAGGTAGCTACGTCCTTGCCTGAGATAGGAAGGATCGGGCGGCTAGCTCACCGGAACGGTCGCGGGCCCACACTGCCCACCGGGCACCATAGCCGGGGAACACAGCGGCGAAGGTTCTCCAGACGTGCAGCCGGAAACCTTCTTGCTCCCACCAGCGCTCGGTGTACCCGCAGGCCTCCCGTATCAGGGTGAGGCGAGTCGCGTGTGCCTCAACGGCCGCCAGGCTTGGCGCGTCGTCGAGTGATACCGGGATCCAGGTGGCGCAGTCTTGGTAGAGCGCCTCGGCTTCGAGCAGCGCGTCGACGTTAGGGAAGACGGGCACGACCGGCGGCGAGTGCGGGCCGGTGAAGCAGTAGACCACTGTGCCGTCGCCGCGCAGCCACACCGCGTACGGGTGCGCGACGTCGTGCTCAATGAGGTCGGCCATCGCGTCCTGGTCCTCGGGGCTGTAATCGTCTGCTGCCCACGGGACCGGTGCGAAGGTGATGGTCTCTTCGAACGACCAGGCGAGGCTGCGATACCGCAGACCCCCGTACCGAGCCGCAGCTCGCTGGAACAGGGCCAGCCTTTCCTGGACGTCCACGCCTGGCAGCCGGCTCAACAGCAACCGGAGCTCGTCTGTCGTGAGCCGCTCCGAAAGGTCGAACGACGTTCGCTCCGCGGCTTGTCGGAGGAAGTGAGCAGCTCTTGGCGACAAGCCCGAAGGATCGTCCAGGACGTGATGCATAGCCTCAATGATCGAGGACGTGCACCGAGACCTAGCCGAGGGTGTCACGCAACATCTGACATCGATCCGTCACGCATCAAGTGGAGCCTGACATCGCCGGCAGCCGGCGGCCAACGCCGTAAAACTGCTGGTCAGGCCGCGTACACGGCGGTCGCGTCGTCGCTGCGCTTGTTGCGAGCCCACTTCATGCAGGAGGGGTCGGCGGCCTCGATGGCACGTACTCGGTGGATCAGCTCGGTCGGTCCGCTCTGCTCTAGGACGTCGAGCACGTTCGGCCAGTCGAGTAGCCCGAACAGTGCCACCAGGCGGGCTGCTCCGTCGGTCAGTACGGCGACCCGCCGGATGCTGTCGAGCGGGATTTCCCCGGTGATGGCGTGCTGGGCTGCGAATGGGTCTGCGGCTGCCACCCAGTAGCCACCGGGTTGATTGCGGGCGGCCAGCTCGGCGTGCTTCATCCGCAGCAGGGCGGCCTGCTTCTCTGCCGACCCGAAAGGGTGCCGGTCGGCCTCTTCGCGTTCGGCACGGGCGGTCTTGTCCACGCGGTCATCGGTGATGACCTGGATACCTTCGGCGGTGTCGATGAGGACCGTGACATCGCCAAGTACCAGGTATTCCAACGCGGTGTCTTTGAGTCTTACCATGGCTGCCCCCGCTGAGGGAGTACCGGGGTGGCTCAGGTCGCACGTGTCGCGGTGCTGGTCTGCCGTGAACCGAATGCCGTACATCAGCGCGTTCGACAGGGCGGAGTCGCGGTCGGCGGCGAGGCCGGCGAGGGCTGAGCCAAGCTTGGCCGCGTACCAGGCGATGCCGTGGACGCATCCGGTGCCGGTGCGGGCGGTAGCACCGTCGAGAACCACGATCAGGTTCTCGCTGGCCATGGCCCAGTCCTCGTTTGGCGACTTCGGGTTGCCGGCCTCGGACGCGGTCGCCACACGCATCAGGCCACACCCTCGGTGCGATAGATCGGCGTCAGCGCGTCAACCTTCTTCACGCTGCGCTTCATCGGGTCGTAGGTACAGGCCACCAGCAGCGAGAACCGGCGGTTCTTGACCTCGCGGTACAGCTCGTCGAGGTGGTCTTCGAGGTACTGCGCCACGCCGAGGGTGCCCATCGCGTGGATCCCGGCGAGGTACAGGAAGGTGCCGCGTCCGTCCGGACGGGGCAGACGGCCGATGTAGCCGTAGTCGACCGGCTCACCCTTGTCCGACGGCGAGCGGAACTCCTCGCCGGTCTGGTGGTTTACCAGAAACAGGCCGCCGTCGTCCTTGCCGAAGCCCAGCTTGGCATCGGAGGCGAGCACCTGGCCGACGAAGGGCAGAATGCGCGGGCTGCCGACGACGATCAGGTTCGTGCGGTTCAGGTCGACCATGCCCGGCGGCGGTACTACCTCGTACTCGGTCTTTAGGCCGAGTCCTCGGGCGAGGTTGGACACCTTCTCGTAAGCGGCGAGCATCTCGGCGGAGACAACCGCCATCGCGAGCGGCACGGCAAGCCTGCCGCCGACCGTCTCGTCTTCGCCTCAGCCGCTGGCACCGCCCTCGATCGGCACAACGTGCTGCGAGCCTTCCGCCCGGTCGTCGCCAAGGCGGGCCTTGACCCGCGCGACTGGACCCCACGCGAACTGCGGCACAGCTTCGTATCGCTGCTGTCCGACAGCGGCATGAGCATCGAGCAGATTGCCGACCTCTGCGGCCACTCCGGCACGACTGTCACCGAGAGCGTCTACCGGCACCAACTCCGGCCGGTGCTCCTGAGCGGAGCGGTCACCATGGATCAGATCTTCGGCGCTGAGGCGTAGTCACTCAGTTAGTCACCCGGGTACGACAAGAGGGCATATCCATCGATGAGATATGCCCTCTGAACTCTGTCGGGACGGCCGGATTCGAACCGACGACCCCTTGACCCCCAGTCAAGTGCGCTACCAAGCTGCGCCACGTCCCGATGCCCCCGCGCGGTTTCCCCCGCGACAGCCGGTACAGCTTAGCGCAGGATCTTCCGCCCGTCCGCACCCGCCCCTCCCGTCCCGGCGCGCCCCGTCACTCCCCCTAGAGCGTCCTAGGAGGGTGGGTGACGGGGCGCGGGGAACGAGGACCGGAGGAGCGGAGGAGCGGTCAGCCGTGTGCCTTGCCCCGGCCGCCGGGGCCGAGCTTCTTGCGCGGGCGTACGGAGATCTCGATCGGACTGCCCTCGAAGCCGAACTCCTCGCGGAGCTTGCGCTCGACGAAGCGCTGGTAACCGGCGTCCAGCGGGGCGGTGGTGAACAGCACGAAGCGCGGCGGGGCCACACCCGCCTGGGTGGCGAAGAGGATCTTCGGCGCCCGCCCACCGCGCACCGGGTGCGGGGTGGCCTGCACCAGGGCGGTCAGCCACGAGTTGAGCTGGGCGGTCGGGATGCGCGTCTCCCAGCTCGCCAGGGCCTTGCGCAGCGCCGGGGCGAGCTTGTCCACCGCGCGGCCGGTCATGGCCGACAGGTTGAGCCGGATCGCCCACGGGATGCGGCGGAGTTCCCGCTCGATCTCCTTGTCCAGGTAGTACCGCCGGTCGCCGTCGACCAGGTCCCACTTGTTGAAGGCGATGACGAGCGCCCGGCCGGTCTCGGTGACCATGGACAGGATCCGCTGGTCCTGCTCGCTGATGACCTCGCTGGCGTCGAGCAGCACCACGGCCACCTCGGCCGCCTCGATGGCCGCGGCGGTACGCAGGCTGGCGTAGTACTCGGTGCCGCTGGCCTTGCCGACCCGCTTGCGCAGGCCGGCGGTGTCGACGAGCTGCCACGTCTCGCCACCGATCTGGACGAGGCTGTCCACCGGGTCGACGGTGGTGCCGGCGACCGAGTCGACGACCGCCCGCTCCTCGCCGGAGAACCGGTTGAGGAGGCTGGACTTGCCGACGTTGGGCCGCCCGACCAGGGCAACCCGCCGTGGCCCGCGCGGCCGGTTCTCGATGATCTTCGGTGCCTCGGGCATCGCGTCGAGGATGGCGTCGAGCAGCTCGCCGGATCCCCGGCCGTGCAGGGCGGAGATCGGCATCGGCTCGCCGAGACCCAGCGACCAGAGGGAGGTCGCCTCCATCTCGATGGTGGTGTTGTCCGCCTTGTTCGCCACCAGGATCACCGGCTTGGCACTGCGACGCAGCATCTTCACCGCGGCCTCGTCCACGTCGGTGGAACCGACCATCGCGTCGACCACGAAGAGCACCACGTCGGCGGTTCCGATCGCAATCTCGGCCTGGGCGGCGATCGCCGCCGCCCGGTCCTTGGCGTCGGGCTCCCACCCGCCGGTGTCCACCACGGTGAACTGCCGGCCGTTCCACTGCGCGTCGTACGGCACGCGGTCGCGGGTCACCCCGGGGACGTCCTCGACGACCGCCTGCCGGCGACCGATGAGGCGGTTGACCAGCGTCGACTTACCCACATTGGGGCGGCCGACCACGGCCACCACGGGCTGCGGGCCGGTCAGCTCCTCGGTCTCGACGTCCGGCTCGCGCAGCTCCACCCAACCACCGACGTCGCTCATGCCACACCCCGCTCGGTCAGTAGTGCGTGCAGCCGTGCGACGACCTCGTCGATGCCCAGCTCGGTGGTGTCCAGCACAACCGCGTCGGCGGCCTGGGCGAGCGGGTCGGCCTTGCGGGTCGAGTCGAGCCGGTCCCGGCGGGCCAGGTCGGCGGCGGTCGCGGCGACATCCGCGGCGTCCTCGGCGCTGCGCCGGGCGGCCCGGGCGGCCTCGGAGGCGGTCAGGAAGACCTTCAGGTCCGCGTTCGGCGCCACCACCGAGCCGATGTCCCGGCCCTCGACGACGATCCGGACCGCGTGGGCGATCATCTCCCGCTGCCGGGCGACCAGGAGCGCGCGGACCGCCGGCACGGCGGCCACGGCGGAGACCGCACCGGTCACCTCGGGCCCGCGGATGTCCGCGTCGACGGTGACGCCGTCGACGGTCACGCCGTACCCCTGGGGGTCGGTGCCGATGCGCAGGTCCACCTCGCCGGCGACCTTGGCCACCGACTCGGCGTCGGCCAGGTCGATGCCGGAGCGCAGCGCCGCCCAGGTGATCGCCCGGTACATCGCGCCGGTGTCCAGGTAGCGGGCACCGAGCCCGGCGGCGAGCCGCCGGGAGACGGTGGACTTACCCGAACCGGACGGCCCGTCCACGGCGACCACACAGCGCCCGATCCGTTCGTTTTCCTCCACCGTCGTCCTCCTCAGCCCGTACCTCACGGAACATCGTGTCCCGCGAGCGGTAACCACACGTTGTCAATCATGCCCGGCGCCACGCCGGGTCCCCACGCGCCGTCGCGCAAGGCGACGCCCGCCACCCGTCGCCGGGCGGCACGGAGCCTACCGGCAGCCGTACCCGGGCAGGCCGCCGTCAGTCACCCACGGTCTTGTACAGGGCGGCGACCTCCGCGTTGGTGAGCCGCCGGATCCGCCCGGTACGCAGGTCACCCAGCTTGATCGGCCCGATGGACGTCCGCACCAGCCGGCTCACCGGGTGCCCCACCTCAGCCATGAGTCGCCGGACGATGTGCTTGCGCCCCTCGTGCAGGGTCAGCTCCACCTGGGCGGTCTTGCCCAGGGTGTCCACCACCTTGAACGAGTGCACCTGCACCGGGCCGTCCTCCAGCTCCACGCCGGCCATCAGCCGCTTGCCCAGGTTGCGCGGGATCGGCCCGGCCACCTCGGCGAGATAGGTCTTCAGCACCTCGTACGACGGGTGCGTGAGCTTGTGCGCGAGCGCGCCGTCGTTGGTGAGCAGCAGCAGGCCCTCGCTGTCCGCGTCGAGCCGCCCGACGTGGTAGACCCGCTGCTCCACGCGGTTGCCGATGAACTCGGCGAGCTCGTTGCGTCCCTTGTCGTCCGCCATGGTGGTGACCACCCCGCGCGGCTTGTTCATCGCCACGTAGACCAGGCGGTTGTCGGCCTGGAGGCGCTCGCCGTCGACGTGGATGACCGCGGTGGCCGGGTCGACCTTGTCCCCGAGCTGCGCCACCCGCCCGTTGACGGTGACCCGACGGCGGAAGATCAGATCCTCGCACGCGCGTCGGGAGCCCACGCCGGCGGCGGCGAGCACCTTCTGCAGGCGTTCGGTGCCGGTGTAGACGGGGGCGTCGGACTTCGGGGCGCGGTCATCGCGTGGCATCGGCAAGCTCTTCTACGTCGTCGGGGAGGAACGGGGCCAGCGGCGGGAGATCGTCGACGCTGTTCAGCCCGAGCTTCTCCAGGAACATGGTGGTGGTCCGGTAGAGGAAGGCACCGCTGTCGGATTCGGTGCCGCACTCCTCGATCAGGCCGCGGGAGACCAGCGTACGGATCACGCCGTCGCAGTTGACACCGCGGATGGCGGAGATCCGGGACCGGGTGACCGGCTGCTTGTAGGCGACCACGGCGAGGGTCTCCAGCGCGGCCTGGGTCAGCCGGACCGACTGCCCGTCCAGTACGAACCGCTCGACGTACGTCGCGTATTCCGGCCGGGTGTAGAGACGCCAGCCACCGGCGGCCCGGCGCAGCTCGAACCCGTGCCCGGCGGCCGTGTACCCGGCGGCGATCTCGTCCAGCACCGGACAGATCCGCTCGGCCGGCTGCTCGAGCACCTGCGCGAGGACGAGCTCGCTCACCGGCTCGTCCACGACCAGCAGGATCGCCTCCAGCGCGCCGCGCAGCTCCGCGTCGTCCAGCTTCGGCGCCGGCTCCGGCACGACCGTCGCCCGCCGCCGAGGTCGAGGCGCCCTCTCCGGTACGCCCGCAGCCTCCCCCTCCCCCGCCAACGCCGCGTCAGCCGGCGCGCCGTCAGCCGGCGCGCCGATCTTGGTACGTTCCGGCCCCTCCGGGGGCGCTTCGGTACCACGATCCGGGCCGGCCTCCGCCGACTCGCCGGACGCCGAGGAGATCTTGGAGGATTGTGGCCCCTCCAGGGGCCGATTCCTTCCAAGATCTCCTTCAGGCTCGACGCCGGAGGCGTCGGGGCCGGCTGCGGCGTCGGTGGGGTCGGTGGGAGCAGCGGGGTCGGCGGGGGCAGCGGGGGCAGGGGGGCCGGGGCCCTCCCAGGGTGGGACCCACGCGG
>NZ_JBFAMU010000233.1:0-7849 GCF_040656655.1 Micromonospora sp. NPDC049799 | reverse complement strand
CCGGCAGCAGCAGCACACCGTGGTCGTGCCGCACCATGTGCAGCGCCTCCCGGGTGCCGATGCGACGCCGCGCCGCGACCAGCGACTGCTCCAGCGCGACCCGCGCCCGCTCGTCGGGAAGCCGCAGTCCCGGCGTGACCAGGTGCGCGACGACGGCCGTGGTCGGCCCGTCGGCGGCGATCATGCCCGCCTCCAGCAACGTCCGGACCGCCTGGTCCCGGACGTCCGCGTTGTCCGCGAGCAGCGTACGGGCGGCCTCGTTCTCGCTCTGTGCCGCCAGTTCGCCGAGCAGGTTCTCCCGGTACAGCGCCAGGGACAGTTCCTTGAGCAGGCCCGTCGCCTCGATGTCGACGTCGGCCATCGTGCCGTCGGGGTCGATGAACCAGACGAATCCCAGCAGCAGGTCGTGGTGTCGGATCGGTACGCACACGCGGGGCAGGAGGTCCAACTCCGGGCAGGACGGTGTGCGCAACGGTTCGCGGGCGTCGGTGATGCCGAAGGCGCGCAGCCACGCGATGACCTCGGGCGTGGTCTGGCGACGCAGGATCGACGCCCGGCGTACCTCGTCCATCTGCCCGGTCTGCTCGCTGTAGACCACCACCCGCTGCCGCCGGTCCTCGATGAGCGCCGGCCGACCCGCGTGAGCCGCGACGGCGTCGACGATCCGCTGCAGCTCGCCCTGCACGATGTCCCCTCCGCCCGCCGCCCCGGCCGTCCTGCGGCCGCCCATGATCGGATTCCCTGTCTACACCCGACCATCCCCACCTGACCAGGCTTTCCGGGTTGACGGGTACGCCGGCGTGCGCCGGTTGCCGCTACGGTTGTCCACGTGACCGGATCACCCGTGGGAGCGTTGCGCACCCTGACCGTCGACGGGGTGGACCTCGCCTACCGCGTCGCGGGTGACCCGGCCGGCCCGCCCCTGGTGCTGTTGCACGGCCTCGGCGACGACGAACGGGACTGGCACACCGTGCTGCCCGCCCTCGCCGACGGGCACCGCGTGTACGCGCTGGACCTGCGGGGACACGGCCGCAGCGCGCGACCGGGCCGGTACTCGTTCGAGCTGATGCGCGACGACGTGCTCGGGTTCCTCGACGCGGTCGGCGTCGAGCGGTGCGCCATGATCGGTCACTCCATGGGCGGCACCGTGGCGATCCTGCTCGCCGAGGTCGCCCCGCACCGACTGACACACCTGGTCGTGGAGGACGTGTTCGCACCCAGGCCGGGCTCGCTGAAGCGGCCGCCCCTGGCACCGCCGGACACCCCCACCCCGTTCGACTTCGCCGCCGTCACCGCCATCCGCGCCCAGCTCGACGACCCCGATCCGACCTGGTGGGACCGCACCGACACCGTCGACGTCCCGACCCTGGTGATCGGCGGCGGCCCGGACAGCACGATCCCGCAGCACCTGCTCGCCGAGATGGTCGACCGGATGCCCGACGCCACCCTGGTCACGATCGGCGGCGGCCACCACGTCCACGCCAACCGGCCGGCGGAGTTCGTGGAGGCCGTCAAGGGCTTCCTCACCGCCCGGGCTGTGCGGTGGACCGCTCACGGAACATCGCCTCGCCCTTGACCAGCCAGGCCAGGCCGAACGCGAGCACCGCCGCCGCCTCGCACCAGAACAGCGGCTTCAGCGGGTCCCGCACCTCCTCGGGCAGCAGCGCGCTGGTCAGCCCGAGGGCGATCGCGGCAAGGATGAGGAAACCGCAGGTGCGGTACAGGCGGTTGCGGGTCCGCGCGCCCGGCGTGGTCGCGTCCCGCACCGGGAACAGGTGCAGACAGAACACGGCCAGCACGCCGAACAGCGCGGCGGCGGCGACCTGGTGCACCCACCCGACGACGGTGTCCGACGTGGAGAGTGTGCCGGCCGGTACGTCGGTGGTGGTGGGGAACAGGGCGACCACGACGGCCAGCGCGCCGGCGACCGTGCTCAGCAGGTCGTCGAGCCGGCGGTACCGGTAGGACAGCAGGAAGACCCCGACAGCGCACAGGCTGCCGACGAAGACGTTCCGCATCTCCGTGTGGTAGTAGCCGCTGATCGACTCCTGAAGGGTGAGCCGGCCGGTGACCAGGGCGTGGCCGGCGGGCAGGACGACCGGCAGCCCGATACCGACGACGCCGATGCCGAGCCGCAGCCGGCGAATGGTCTGCGCGTCCTGGGGTGACCTGACGGGGTCCACGGCGCCTCCCGACGGTCCCATCCCTACCTGGTGCTTCGAGCGTACGACCTGCGGCGACGATCGGCTGGTCACGTGGGGTGTCGTTTTCGGGAGGTCAGGGTGACTGCTCGTAGGATCGGGACGTGACGACCCGGCCGGCCCTCGGCATCCTCCTCGGCGCGCTCCTGCTCTCGACGGGGTGCGGCGTGGTGGACGGCGGCGAACCGACGACCGGGCGGCCGACTGCCGCGACCGGTGGGACGGTCGGTCCCGTCGCCCCCACCGGGCGGGCCGGTGACGGCCGGGCGCTGCTGCGGATCGTCACCCAGCTCGGCGAGCAGTGCCCGCACGAGCCGGTCACCCCCGACCCGCGCTGCGACCCGAAGCCCCGGCCGGACACCGGCTTCGAGGTGCGCTCCGCGGCCGGTGACGTCGTCACCCGAGGCCGGTCCGGTGCCGACGGCCGGGCCACGGTCGCCGTGGGTCCCGGCACCTACGACGTCCGGGGCGAGACGGTCGCGGGCTGGCGGATCGCCCCGCAGCGCCGGGTCACCGTCGACGGGAACGGAACCGTCGAGGTGCCCCTCACCTGGACCAACGGCATCCAGTAGGCCCGGCCCGCCAGGGACCGGGCGGCGCGGCGATCATGGGGCACGGGTACGACAGCCCGTGCGGCGGGAGCGATCCGTTAGGGTCCGGCCATGCCGTTCCTCGAAGCGCTCGGGATCGACGTCCACTACGACGAGTTCGGCCCCGCGGAGGCCGACGTCACCCTGATCGCGCTGCACGGCATGGGCGTCGACAACCGATGCGTCATCGGCGTGCACGAGCCGCTGTTCGCCGACCGTCCCGGCTGGCGGCGGATCTACCCCGACCTGCCCGGCATGGGCCGTACTCCCGCGCCGGAGTGGATCCGGGGGACCGACGACGTGTTCGCCGTCCTGCGCGCCTTCGTCGACGCCGTCGTGCCCGGGCGGTACGCGGTGAGCGGCGGTTCGTACGGCGGTTACCTCGCGGCCGGTCTCGCCGCCGCCGAGCCGGAGCGGATCTCGGGACTGGCGCTGCTCGTACCCATGGTTCTGCCGCCCGGCCAGCGTGACGTCGCTGAACATCGCGTGCTGTATCGCGAGCCGGGCGTCTCCGCGCCCCACGACTCCTCGGTCGTGGTCACGGCCACCGCGGTGCGGCGGCTCGAGGACGAGGTGCACTGCTCGGTGGTCGACGACGCGGCCGTGGCGAGGATCGCCGCCCACTACGCCGGCTCGTTCCCGCTGACCTCCACGTACGCCGGGCCGGCGCTGATCGTCACCGGACGGCAGGACGACGCGCTGGGCTACAACGACCAGTGGCGGCAGTACGGCCAGTTGCCCCGGGCGACGCACGCGGTCCTCGACCGGGGCGGCCACGGGTTGCTCATCGAACTCTCCGGGCTCGTGACCGCCCTGCTCGCCGACTGGCTCGACCGCGTCGAACAGCCGGCACCGACCGGATAGACGCGTCCACGCCGGGCGGGGTGGCCGGTGGCGGGCACCGGCCACCCCGCGGTGGCACGTTCGTCCCCGGCGGTGATCCGCCGGACGATCAGGGCACTACCGGCCGGTGCCTCCCTTCACGACGATCGTCACGTCGTCGGTGTTGTTGCCGGTCACCGGATCGGGCGTGGTGCTGGTCAGCTTCGCGGAGTTCTGGATCGTCCGGACGCTGCCCTGCGCCTGCGCCTCGATCACGAAGGTGACCGTCGCGCCCGCCGGCACCGTCGCCGCCGTGCAGGTCACCGTGTGGGTCGCCCTGTCGTACGCGCACTGCGGCGAGACGTACTGCACGACGAGCTTCTTCGGGTCCAGCGGCAGCTTGTCCACCACCGTCACGTTCTGCGCGTCGGACGGTCCGCCGGCCCCGCAGGTCGGGGTCGGGGTGGACTGCGCGTCGCTCTCGCAGCCGCCGTTGTTGTGCACGATCAGGGTGTAAACGACCGTCGGGGCCGGGTTGCCGGACCGCTGGTCGCCGGTCTTGTCCAGCCACAGCTCGGCCGAGGTCTGCACCCCGGTCTGCTGGGTGGCCGTGTTGTTGCCGGCGTTCGGGTCGGGTGTCGGCGACGCCACCGTCACCCGGTTGGTCAGCGTCGTCCCGTCCGGCACCGACGGCGCGACCAGCACGGTCAGGAACACCGTCCGGGTCTGTCCCGGGTCGACCGCGCCCAGCGCGCAGACCACCGTGTCGTTCTGGACGAGGGTGCAGACGGTGGCGCCGTTGCCGTCGACGCCGCTGACGTAGGTGGTGCCCGCCGGCAGGGTGTCGGTGACCGTCACGTTCTGCGCGGTGGACGGCCCGGTGTTGGACACCGTGATCGTGTAGGTGATCTTCTGTCCGGCCAGGACCGGGTCCGGCGAGTCACCCTTGGCGACCGACAGGTCGGCCGAGGCGGCCACCGTGGTCGCCACGCTGTCCCGGACGTCGTCGTTGTCCGGATCGGCGGTCGCGCTGGAGACGACCGCCTCGTTGAACAGCACGGTGCCCGGCACCACGTTCGGTGCCACCCGGGCGACGATGGTGACGGTGGCGGACGCGCCGGAGGCCAGGTTGCCGAGGCCGCAGCGTACGTCGCGCGCGGTCGGCTGGCCGTTGGTGCAGCTGCCCACCGACGGCGTCACCGACACGAAGCTCACCCCGGCGGGCAGGGTGTCGGCGACCACCACGTCCCGCGCGACGGACGGACCGTCGTTGGTGACCGTGACGACGTACTGCAGCTGGGTGCCGGCGACGACGGACGCCGGACCGGTCTTGTCCAGGCTGAGGTCGGCGGACCCGACGAACTCCACCCGGCCGGTGGCCTGGTTGTTGGCGGTGTTCGGGTCCTCGGTGGCGCTGCGGACCGTGGCCACGTCGTTGACCTGCGCGACGTCGGCGGCGGTGACCGTCACCCGCACGGTCGTACGCCCGCCGGCCGGCTCGGTGCCGAGGTCACAGGTGACCGTGATGCTGGTGGCCGGCCCGGCGGTGGTCGGTGCGCAGGTCCCGGACGGGGTGACCGTCACGCCGGTCACCTCGAACGGGGTGGCCGAGGTGAGCACGTCGGTCAGCTCCACCGACGTGGCGTCGGACGGACCCAGGTTGTCGACGTGGATGTCGCAGTACCCCGGCGTGCCGGCGGGCGCCGGCCGGTCGGGCTTGCAGACCTTGGTCACCGCCAGGTCGGCGCGGGTCTTGACGCTCGTGGTCGCGGTGGCCGTGTTGTTGCCCGGGTTGGGGTCGAACTGGTCGGCCGCGGTCACCGTCGCGGTGTTGGTCAGGGTGCCGGCGGGCAGGTCGGCGGGGACACGGACCTGGATGACCAGCGGTACCGACTGGCCCGGCAGCAGCTGTCCGAGGTCGCAGGTGAGGGTGCCGGCCGAGTTGGTGCACGCGGGCGTGCTGGACAGGAAGGTCACCCCGGCCGGGAGCGTGTCGGTGACGGTGACCGAGGAGGCGGTGTGCGGGCCGTCGTTGGTGACGGTGAGCGTGTACGTCAGGTCCTGGCCCGCGTACACCGGGTCGGGGGAGTCGCTCTTGGTGATCCGCAGGTCGGTCTCGTCGCAGGTGGTGAACCGGAACGCGCCGATGCGGGTCTGCCGGCCGCCGCCGTGCTGCTGGGTGTACCAGAACGTGCAGTCGTCGGTCGGGTCGACGTTCATCGAGCTGTAGTCGCCCCAGCGGTCGGCGTTGGTCTGTGACGTGGTGCCGGAGAACATGGTCTGCTCCGGCTCGGGCATGCTGCCCAGCGGCGCGCTCGCCAGCCGACCGGTGTACGCGATCGACGGGAACACGTTGTTCGCCGCGTCGACGATGCTGTAGCCGAGGGCGATGTTGCCCTGGCCGTCCATCGCGATCGAGCCCATCCACCGGTCGGCGGTGCCGGGCGCGTACGTGCCCTGCTGATGGATGGCCCACCCGCCGCCGCCGTTGCGCAGCTCGTACCAGCGGGTGCCGACCCGGTCGGCGCCGTCGGCGTCGACCGAGGCCTGGACGGCCACCATGGACTGGTGGGTGCCGAAGTTGCGGTACTGCACGCGGTGCAGCAGCCGGCCCGGCAGGGCGTCGATGCGCTGGGTGGTGCCCGGCTGGTCGATGCAGTCCCGGGCGGCGCCGTTGCCGTCGACGTCGGTGCAGCCGACGTTGATGTCGAACGGCTGCGTGTTCAGCGTCGTGGTGAGCCCGAAGGTGCTGTTGGCCGGGTTGGTCCAGTCCACGTGGAAGTCGTACACGTCGATGCTGTCCTGCGCGCCGCCCTGCCCGTTGTCCGAGTCACGGGACAGCAGGAAGTGGTTCGGCTCGCCGGCCACCGGCGCGTTCACGCCGTCCCAGTCGCTGGGGAACATGCGCACCCGGCCGGCGGAGGAGACGCCGGGGCCGAGGGCGCCCGCGCCGGAGCCGAAGTACTGGAAGGTGGCGGGGCTTCCGCTGACCATCGCGGACCGGTCGAAGGCGTACGCCCCGAGCGTGCCGCCCTCGAACGTCGACATGTAGAGCCCGTCGGGCCAGACGCCGAACTTCTCGTAGTCGTGGGAGGCGCTGAGCCGGAACGAGTAGGTGAAGTACGCGCCGGTCGGGTCCGGCGTCTGCGAGTACGCGACGCACATGTCGAACGGCGCGGTGTTCGGGCTGGTGAACTGGGCCAGCATCCACCGGTCGACGGTCTGGTCGTACAGCACGATGGGGTCGCCGGCGTTCTGGGTGTCGCAGCCGTTGTCGTTGACCGTGTTGGAGGTCCACAGCGAGTTGATCGGGAAGGGGCCGCCGCCGGTCGGCGAGGTGCCGTCCTTGTTCCAGATCTGGAAGGTCGTGTTGACCATCTGGACGTAGTGGTCGGGTCCGACGTCTCCGACGGTGTCCGGCGGGGTGCCGCCGGTCTGGCCGGCGAACGGGGTGTTGGTGGGCTTCAGGTCGTCGTTGACCGGCCCTTCCAGCGCCTGGATCGCCGGATCCGTGCGGCCGGCGACGTCGGCCTGGGTGGGTGCGGTCTCGGTGCTGGCGGCGGGGTTCTTCCGGATGTCCTTCGCGGCGCGGGGAAGTGTCCGCACCGCCTTGGACACTCCGGCGCGGACCGGGTCGACCACGCCGACGTGCTTCGGCTTGGCGGCTTCCATCGGGCGGGTCGCGGCGACGGTGGCGGGGTGGGGCCCGATCAGGACGGTCAGGCCGGTGACGAGGAGCAGTGCCGCGGGCGCGGCGAGGATCCGTCTTCTTCGCATGGAAACCTCCAAAAATGGGATCAGATGATCCACATGGGGCGACGGTCTCGCACTTCATAGCGCGGCGTAGCGGGCCGATCACCCCAGTGACACGCATCCGACACCGACCCTGCACGGTCTCCGAGGTATCCCGCCCAATGGGTGTCGTGCCTGGTCAGCCGTTCGGGTTGATGTCATCGGCGTCAGCTCGACACGACGGCGCTCGCTCTCTGCGAACACGGTCCGCCCGCCCCTACCCGTCGTCCCCCCGGGGGATCGGGGACGCCTCGGGGTCCGACCCTGGCTGTACCCGGATCCCGTCCTCCGGACGGGCGGACATGTCGGTGGTGGGGGATAGGTTCGGGGGCATGGTAGAGCGCGAGGAGCGGTTCCGCGTCGAGGTCAGCGTGGGCGACCGGGCGGTCGACGTGCGCGCGGCCGGCGCGGTCGACGTCGCGACGGTCGCCGCGTTCCGGGCCG
>NZ_JBFAMU010000232.1:0-7865 GCF_040656655.1 Micromonospora sp. NPDC049799 | reverse complement strand
GTCGGGTCCCGCTGCAGCGCCACGTCGAGGAACGGGTCGGCCGGCACGAAGAGCACCACGAACTCCGGCGGAGGTGGCCACGGACATCGCCGCGGCGATCCGGGCGGCCGGCCACGTGACCGTCGACTTCGTGATCGTCGCGGCCGGCCCGAACGGCGCCAGCCCGCACCACGGCACCTCCGACCGGCCGATCGGCGCGGGCGAGCCGGTGGTGGTGGACATCGGCGGCACGATGCCGTCCGGCTACCGCTCCGACTGCACCCGCACGTACGTCGCCGGCGGTCCCGCCCCGACGGAGTTCACCGACTACTACGCGGTGCTGCACGAGGCGCAGCGGGCCGCCGTCGCGGCGGTCCGGCCCGGTACGACCGCCGAGGCGGTCGACGCGGCGGCCCGGGACGTCATCGCCGCCGCCGGATACGGTGCCGCCTTCCTGCACCGCACCGGCCACGGCATCGGGCTGGACGGCCACGAGGAGCCGTACGTCGTCGCGGGCAACCCGCGACCGCTGGAGGCGGGGATGGCGTTCTCCGTCGAACCTGGGATCTACCTCGCCGGGCGGCACGGCGCCCGGATCGAGGACATCGTCGTCTGCACGACGGACGGCGTCCACCGGCTCAACACCACCCCCACGGAGCTCATCGCGCTATGACCGTCGACCGGATCCTCCCCACCGACGAGGCCCACGACCTGCTGGACCTCGCCACCGAGCTCGCCGACCGGGAGCTCGCGCCACAGGCCGCCGGCTTCGAGGAGCGCGCCGAGTTCCCCCGCGAGGTGCTGCGGACGCTCGGCCGCGCCGGGCTGCTCGGCCTGCCGTACGCCGAGGAGCACGGTGGCGCCGCCCAGCCGTACGAGGTGTACCTCCAGGTGCTGGAGATCCTGGCCGGTCGCTGGCTCGCGGTCGCCGAGGCGGTCAGCGTGCACACCCTGTCCTGCTACCCGCTGGCCCAGTTCGGCACCGACGAGCAGCGCAAGCTGCTGCCCGACATGGTCGGCGGGGAGCTGCTGGGCGCGTACTGCCTCTCCGAGCCGCAGGGTGGCTCGGACGCCGCGGCCCTGACCACGAAGGCGGTCCGCGACGGCGACTCGTATCTGGTCTCCGGGACGAAGGCGTGGATCACCCACGCCCGCGTGGCCGACTTCTACAACATCTTCTGCCGGACCGGCGGGCCCGGCGCCAAGGGCATCTCCTGCCTGCTGGCCGACCGGGCCACGCCGGGGATCACCCCGCAGGCCGCCGAGCGGACGATGGGGCTGCACGCCTCGCCGGTGGCGCAGGTCGCCTTCGACGAGGCGCGGGTGCCGGCCGACCGGCTGATCGGCGGGGAGGGGATGGGCTTCACCATCGCCATGTCGGCGCTGGACTCGGGCCGGCTCGGCATCGCCGCCTGCGCGGTCGGGCTGGCGCAGGCCGCGTTGGACTACGCGGTGGGGTACGCGAAGGAGCGGCAGCAGTTCGGCCGGGCGATCATCGACTTCCAGGGACTCGGGTTCACCCTCGCCGACCACGCCACGCAGATCTCGGCCGCCCGGGCGCTGATGCTGGCCGCCGCGCGGCTGCGGGACGCCGGCCGCCCGTACTCCATCGAGGCGGCGAAGGCGAAGCTCTTCGCGACCGACGTGGCGATGCGGGTGACCACCGACGCGGTGCAGGTGCTCGGCGGCGCCGGTTACGTGGCCGACCATCCGGTGGAGCGGTACATGCGGGAGGCCAAGGTCCTGCAGATCGTGGAGGGCACCAACCAGATCCAGCGGCTGGTGATCTCCCGGGCGCTCGCCAAGGGGTGACCGGCGGGGCGGTCGCGTAGCCTGTGCCGGTGACGTTCCCGCGGATCACCGTCGACCCCCAGGTGATGGGTGGGGCCCCCTGCGTGCGGCAGTCCCGGGTGCCGGTGGCCATGATCCTCGCGATGATGGCGGACGGGATGACCGCCACGGACATCCTCACCGACCTGCCGTTCCTCGAGGAGGACGACATCACCGAGGTGCTGCACTACGCCGCCGACGCGGTCCGCGAGCGCGCCGCCCACTGACCCACACGGAAAGGGCGTACCGGACTTCGTGCCGGTGCGCCCTTTCCGTGTGTCTGCCCTTGACGGGTTCATTGGAAAGTATAGACTTACCGTTCGTGAGAACTTACCAAGGGCAGGTGCTCGATGCCCTGGGCGACGCGACCCGGCGGTCCATCCTCGAGATGCTCGTCGCCGGCCCCCGTTCCGTCGTGGAGATCGCCGCGGACCTGCCGGTCAGCCGGCCCGCCGTCTCCCAGCACCTGAAGGTGCTCAAGGACGCGCACCTCGTCTCGTCGACGGCGGTCGGCACGCGTCGCCTCTACGCCGTGGACCCGCGCGGGCTGGCAGCCGCCCGGGACTACTTCGACCAGTTCTGGAACCAGTCCCTGGCCGCGTTCGCGCAGGCCGCCGAGAACCCACCGGAGGAGTGACCATGACAGCCCGAACCACCGACCAGACCACGGCCGTACGCGCCAGCGTGGAGATCGCCGCCACGCCCGAGCACGCCTTCACCGTCTTCACCGCCGACATCGACCGGTGGTGGATCCGCACCTACCACCTGCTCCCCGGCGACCTCAAGGAGGTCGGCGTCGACCCCCACGCGGGCGGTCGCCTCTGGGAGGAGAACGCGGCGGGGGAGGTGTGCACCTGGGGGCGGGTCCTGACCTGGGATCCGCCGCGCACCTTCGCCTTCGCGTGGCTCATCGGGCCCGAGTGGACGGTCCCGGCCGAGGACGCGCCCGGCAGCCGGGTCACCGTCACCTTCACCCCCACCGACACCGGCACCCGGGTCGACCTCGTGCACGACCGGCTCGACGCCCACGGCGCCGGCTGGGAAGGGGTGCGCCGCGGAGTCGCGGGCGACGGCGGTTGGCCGACCCTGCTGCGCCGGGTCGCCGAGGCCGCCTGACCGGCGCCGCCTCGCAGGTGTCTCCGGCGGACCGCTTACGGTAGGTTGCACGCCGTGGAGGAGATCGACCGTGCCATCGTCGCCGCGCTGACCGCTGACGGTCGGCTGTCGTACACCGACCTGGCGGAGAAGGTGGGACTGTCGGTCTCCGCGGTGCACCAGCGGGTGCGCCGGCTGGAGCAGCGCGGCGTGATCCGGGGGTACGCGGCCCGGGTGTCCTTCGAGGCGCTGGACCTGCCGTTGACCGCGTTCGTGGCGATCCGGCCGTTCGACCCGTCCCAGCCGGACGACGCACCGGAGCGGCTGGCCCACCTGCCGGAGATCGACTCGTGCTACTCGGTGGCGGGGGAGGACTTCTACCTGCTCCTGGTGCGGGTGGCCGGTCCGTCGGACCTGGAGCGGCTGCTCCAGGAGATCCGCACCGCGGCGAACGTGACCACCCGGACCACGGTGGTGCTGTCCACCCCGTACGAGAGCCGGCCGCCGAAGATCAGTGCCGACCCGTCCGGTCGGTCGCGGTCCCGGGCTCCGGGGGAACCGGCTGGTTCCACCGCAGGATGACCCGCCGGCCGTGCTCGTGGCCGAGCACGCTGACGGTGGCGGTCTCCAGCCGGAACAGCCCGCCGGCCGACGGCGGCAGTCCGAGCCACCGGGCCCCGAGGACCCGCAGGTTGTGGGCGTGTCCGACCACGGCGACGGTTCCCGTCTCCACGAGCGGGTGCACGCGGGCCAGCAGCCGGTCCAGGCGCTCGCCCACCTCACTGGGGGACTCCCCGCCGGGGCAGCCGTCGGACCAGATCGTCCAGCCGGGATGGTCCTCGCGGATGTCGACGGTGGTGCGTCCCTCGTACTCGCCGTAGTTCCACTCGGCGAGGTCCTCGTCGGTGGAGGCGACGGTGAAACCGGCGAGCTGCGCGGTGCGCTGCGCCCGGACGCGGGGACTGCTCAGCACGGCGGCGAAGTGCCGTCCGGCGAGGAACCCGCCGAGCGCGCGGGCCTGCCGCTCGCCGTCGGGGGTCAGCTCCAGATCGGTGTACGAGGTGTGCCGGTGGGTGGCGCTCCACGTGGTTTCGCCGTGCCGGATCAGTACCAGGTCTCCCATTCGTCCAGTCAACCAGTTCGCTTCCCGCTCCGTTCACCTAGCTTCCTAGGACGCACTACCGGGTGTGCGGACCCACACCCGACCGCGAAAGCCCGCCGGCAAGGGAGGGAGGCTCGCGTGCGGGGATCAGCAACGGAGATGGCCGGTAGGGTCGCCGGCGTGGCCGTCGTCCGCTCGTTGGTGCTGTTCGTGCTGGCCGCCCTGGCCGAGATCGGTGGCGCGTGGCTGGTCTGGCAGGGCTGGCGGGAGCACCGCGGGCTGTGGTGGATCGCCGCGGGGGTGATCGCGCTGGGGTGCTACGGGTTCGTGGCGACGTTCCAGCCGGACCCGCACTTCGGGCGGATCCTCGCCGCGTACGGGGGTGTGTTCGTGGCGGGATCGTTGGCCTGGGGCGTGGTGGTGGACGGGTTCCGGCCGGATCGGTGGGACCTGGCTGGCGCGGCGATCTGCCTGGTCGGCGTCGCGGTGATCATGTACGCGCCTCGGGGCTGACCGCGCGGTGACCGTCGACGAGGAGCATGACGGTCATCAGGGCGGTGATGAGGGTCAGGTGCAGGGCGGCGTTGACGACGGCGCCGACGGGTGCGGTGGCCGCGACGGCGAACGCGGTGATCAGGCGGCTGAGCGCGTGTCCCTCGCCCAGTGCGTGACGCTGGTCGGCGACGGCGAGGAGGAAGAGGGCGACGCCGCCGGACAGGCCGAGGGCGGGCGGCCAACCGGCGGGGGTGTCCGGGTGGGCCACGACGGCGTGCAGGCCGGTGGCGGTGGCGATGATGCCGAGCAGCAGCAGGAAGTGGCTGACGATGTAGACGCGGGCGGCGAGCCGGGTGCGGGTGGCGTCGTCGGCGTGGTGCAGGACCGTCTCGGCGTACCGGGTGTCGGTGAAGTAGGTCCACCAGAGGGTGCCGGGCAGGGCGAGGGCCAGGACGACGGCTGCCGCGGTGGTGAAGGGGACGTTGTCGTGGGGTACGCCGATGCCGATGGCGACGACGGACTCGCCGAGGGCCACGATGACGAGCAGGCCGTGGCGTTCGACGAAGTGGGCGGGCCGGATGTGGAAGCTGGCGGCGGCGCTGATCCAGGAGTGGCGGGGCAGCAGGTAGGGCAGGACGGTCTGGGTGAAGACGGCGGCAACCCACAGGGCGCGTACGGCGGGACCGGTGGCGAGGCCGGCGGCGATGACGAGGGCGGCGGCGCCGAGGTTGTAGGGGGCGAGGCGGCGGACGCCGGCGCGGGCGGTGCTGCGGCTGAACAGGGTGAGGTGGACGGTGACGACGATCAGGTAGCCGAGGCCGAAGAGCAGTCCGCTGCCGGTGAAGGCGTCGGGGATGGCGACGGCGGTGAGCAGGAACCCGGCCATGCCGGCGAAGAGCAGGAACTTGCGCGCGGGGCGGCGGGGCGGGAGGTGGTTGGTGAGCCAGGCGTAGCCGCTGTAGAGGTACCAGAGGAGCCCGAGGATCAGGATGACGCGGGTGAGGCCGGTGCCGTCGGGTTTGTCGAGGAGCAGCTGGGAGAGCTGGGTGATGGTGAGGACGAAGACGACGTCGAAGAACAGTTCGACGGGGGTGACCCGGTCGGCGGCGTCGGTGTCCCGGGTTGGGCTCCCCATGGGGCTGACGCTAGCGGCCGGTGTCGGGTCGGGCGGTGGGAACGGCGTCACCCCCGCGCACGGGTGGTGGCGGGGGTGACGGGTGGTGCGGGTCAGTCGTCGCGGTGTGCGGCCCACCACTGCTGGCCGGTCTCGGGCAGGGTGTCGATCGGGTCGTAGTAGGCGTAGCGCTTGTTGAGCGCCTCCAGGTCGGCGGACTCGATGGAGGTGCGGTAGTTCTTGGTCCAGTAGGAGATGCCGCGGTCGCGGTCGTACTCGGTGAGCATGTGCACCCAGCGCTTGCCGACGAAGGGCACGTCGCAGACGATGCGCGGGGTGGCGTAGCCGGGCAGGTAGCCCATGATGTCGTGCTGGAGCTGTTGGGCGTGCCAGACGGGGACCCGCCAGTGTTCGGCGTTGGGGATCATGTCGCACATGTAGAAGTAGTACGGCAGGATGCCCGCTTCGCCCTGGAGGGCGAAGCAGAGGTCGAGCAGGTCGGGGGCGGTGGCGTTGACGCCGCGCATGAGGACGCCCTGGTTGCGGACGTCGCGGACGCCGACGTCGAGGGCGGTCTGGGCGGCCTTGGCGACCAGCGGGGTGATCGACTGGGCGTGGTTGACGTGGGTGTGGATGGCGAGGTTGACGCCACGTCGGGCGGCGGTGCGGGCGACGCGTTCGAGGCCCTCGACGACGTCGGGCTGGAGCCAGTGCTGGGGCAGGCCCATGAGGGCCTTGGTGGCCAGCCGGATGTCGCGGACGGTCTCCAGTTCGAGCAGCCGCATCAGGTACGACTCGAGGTTGCGCCAGGGCACGTTGGCGACGTCGCCGCCGGAGACGACGACGTCGCGGACGCCGGGGTGGGCCTTGAGGTAGGTGATGTGGGCGTCGTAGCGGTCGACGGGCTTGAGGGTGAGCTTGAGCTTGTCGACGGCGGGGGTGGAGTTGCCGACGAGGTCCATCCGGGTGCAGTGGCCGCAGTACTGGGGGCAGGTGGAGAGCAGCTCGGCGAGGACCTTGGTGGGGTAGCGGTGGGTGAGGCCTTCGGCGACCCACATGTCGTGCTCGTGGAGTGAGTCGCGGCTGGCGTACGGGTGCGACGGCCAGTCGGTGCGCCGGTCGGAGGCGACGGGGATCATGTAGCGCCGGATCGGGTCGGCGAGGAACGCCTCGGTGGTGATCGGCGCGAACGGCACCATCGTGTTGATCATCTGCGGCGGGACCAGCATCGACATGGTCGCCAGGGCGGCCTGGTCGGCGGCGAGGTCGTCGTAGAAGGTCTCGTCGACGAGGTCACCGAGCACTGTGCGCAGCTGCTTGATGTTCTTGACGCAGTTGACGCGCTGCCACTGGGCGTTCTCCCACTGGTCGCGGGTGACGTGTCGCCAGCCGGGGAAGCGGGTCCAGTCGGGTTCGACCAGGGGGCTGCGGCGGTACTCGTAGGGCTGTCCGGCGGTGGGGACCGCGACCGGCGTGGGGCGGGGCGCAGGGATGGTCTCCACCGGTTGGGTCTGGGTCACGGCCCCTCCTCGATGCGGTGCGGATGATCAGCGGCTCCGAAGGCTACTGGAAAATATCCGGCGAAGAAATTAGTCTGCCGTAAGTTTTCCCGCTACGCGAGCCCTGGCCGGGTTTTCGGGCGGCTGACAGGGGAGGTCGGCGTGACGTCACCGGTGGGTCTGCACCGCGTCGTGGAACCGGCGGGGGTGCTGCCGCAGGCGGCCTGGCGCCTGGACGCCAGTCCGGAGATCGCGGCGAACGAGGTCCGGATCCGGGTGGAGCGGCTGAACCTGGACGCGGCGAGCTTCCGGCAGCTGTGGGAGAAGCACGGCGGGGACGGGGAGAAGGTCCGCGCCGAGGTCCTGGACATCGTGTCGACGCGGGGGAAGATGCAGAACCCGTTGACCGGTTCGGGGGGCATGCTGATCGGCACGGTCGAGGAGGCCGGGCGGCGCTCGCCGCTGGGGCTGCGGCCGGGTCAGCGGGTGGCGACGCTGGTGTCGTTGACGCTGACGCCGCTGACGATCCTCGACGGTCTGGCGCGGTGGGACGGGCGCAGCGAGCAGGTGCCGTGCGACGGGTACGCGATCCTGTTCGCGCGGTCGATCGCGGCGGTGCTGCCCGAGGACCTGCACCCGGAGTTGTCCCTGGCGGTGCTGGACGTGTGCGGTGCGCCGGCGCTGACCGCGCGGGTGGTCGCCGAGCACGTGGCGCGGCGGGAGCGTGCGGGTGACCCGACGCCGGTGCGGG
>NZ_JBFAMU010000231.1:0-7885 GCF_040656655.1 Micromonospora sp. NPDC049799 | reverse complement strand
GGACCACGGTTCGCGGCGGCGTAAGCACGACCCACCTCCGACGCCGGTGCCGGCGGCCGGGCGGTCGGCCTCGGCCAGTGCGCGGGCGAGCACGACCGGCAGGTCCGCCGGGTAGTACCGCTCGCCGCTCGCGACCAGCTCCTCGACGCCCCACCAGCGGTGGTCGGGCACGCAGGCACGCTCGATCTCGTTGAAGCCCGCCGTGTCGACCTCGTGCGAGGTGACCCGGACCAGGAAGAACTCCTGTTCCTGCCGGTACCAGACCCCGTCGAACGGGAACTCCGTCACCTCGCGGTGCACCGGCGCACCGAACGCCTCCGGCGGCAGCCGCAGCCCGGTCTCCTCGGCCAGCTCCCGCGCCGCGCCGGCCGCGTACGTCTCGTCGGGGTCCAGCCCTCCGCCGGGGGTGAACCAGTAGCGGTGCCCGGGGCGGGCCGGGTCGAAGCCCTCGAAGAGCAGCACCCGGCCGGCGGCGTCGACCAGCAGCACGCGGCCCGCGCGCCGAGGGGTGTAGACAGTCACCGTCCCAGACTGCCAGACACCGCCGACAACGCCCACGCCGTGTCCGGAACGACGACCTCTCAGGGCTTGGGGATCCCGTCGAACTGCTCCGGCACGCTCAGCCAGGTGGCCCGGTCCACCGGCCAGAACACGGTGAAGGCCCGACCGACGACCTTGTCCTCGGGGATGGTGGCCTCGTTGACGTCCTGGCCGGACTGCTGCCAGTGCTGGAGGGAGTCGCCGGAGGCGGAGCGGTGGTCGCCCATCACCCAGAGCCGACCCTTCGGCACGGTGACGTCGAAGTCCTGGTCGGCGGGCTTGTCACGCTCGCCGTCGAGCGAGAACAGGTACGGCTCGTCCAGCGGCTTGCCGTTGATCGTGATGCGCCCCTGCGGGTCGCAGCAGACCACGTGGTCGCCGCCCACGCCGATGACCCGCTTGATGAAGTCCTCGCCGTCGGGATTGCCGCTCCACTCGATCGGCGCCTTGAAGACGACGACCTCGCCGCGCTCCGGCGACCGGAAGTCGTAGACCAGCTTGTTGACCAGCACCCGATCGTCGATCTGGAGCGTGTTCTCCATCGAGGGCGACGGGATGAAGAAGGTCTGCAGCACGAAGGCCCGCACCAGCACCGCGACCAGGATCGCCACGCCGAGGAGAATCGGCAGTTCCTTCCAGAAGGAACTGCGCGGCTTGTCGGTCTGCTCGTCAATCACGGAAGGAGCCTACGTTGCCCGGCCGGACGCCACCGACCGGAACGCGCGAGAACGGCCAGGCCCGCCGAGATCGGGACGAGCAGCACGACACCGCCCTCGGGTGTGGGACGGACCGGGGACGGCCCACCGGTGGACGCCGAGGCGGGCCCGGAGACGTCCGCGAACGTGTCCGGGGCGGACAGGGAACTCCACCGCGACGACGGCCAGACCACGCCGAAGGCCCGGCCCACCACGTTGTCGATGGGCACCGGCCCCTGACAGCGGGCGTCCTGGGAGACCAGCCGGTGGTCACCCATGACGAAGATCTGCCCGGGCGGGACCACCACCTCCTCGAACCGCCGGGACCGGCACTCCCGTGGGTTGGGCGGCACGTCCAGTGGCGAGTCGCGCACGACGTACGGCTCGTCCAGGGGGGTGCCGTTGACCAGCACGCGCCCCTGCGCGTCGCAGCACTTCACCCGGTCGCCGGGAAGGCCGATGACGCGCTTGATGAAGTCCTTCTCGCCGGGGCGGCTCACCCCCACCAGGTCGCCGACGGTGCGGCCGAGCTTGCCGACGAAACCGGGGTCGGGCTGCTCGTCGACCTGCGGGGCCCACCGGTCGGTGCCCCGGAACACGACCACCTCGCCGCGCAGCGGGTCACGGACGTCGTAGACGACCTTGTTGACCAGCACCCGGTCACCGACGAGGAGGGTGTCCTCCATCGAGCCCGACGGGATGAAGAACGCCTGGAGCAGGAAGGTGCGGATCAGCACGGCCAGGCAGAACGCCACGATCAGCAGCAGCGGCAGCTCCTGCCAGAGCGGCATCTGCCGGCGGGCACGGCGGGTTCTCCGGCGCCACGGATCGACCGTGCCGTCCTCGTCGAGCGTCTGCACCACGCCACTCCCCGGTCCCCAGAAATGACACTACCGCCCGGGGACCTCGTCGAGGCCCCCCGGGCGGTAGTGGACGTCTCCCCGCGTGGCGGCGGGGGTGTCGCCCGGCTGCGCCCGTACCGACCAGGGTAGTGCGGTCCGGCCGGTACGGCATACGCGCAGCTCAGGCGGCGTGGCGAGCCGGAAGTCAGCTGGGCTGCTTCTCGCGCTTCTCCTTGATCTTGGCCTTCTTGCCCCGCAGCTCACGCAGGTAGTAGAGCTTGGCGCGGCGGACGTCACCGCGGGTCACGACCTCGATCCGGTCGATGCCGGGGCCGTTGAGCGGGTAGGTGCGCTCGACGCCGACGCCGAAGCTGACCTTGCGGACCGAGAAGGTCTCCCGCAGGCCGTCACCCTGGCGGCGGATGACCACGCCCTGGAAGATCTGGACCCGGGACCGGTTGCCCTCGACGACCCGCGCGTGCACCTTGACGGTGTCACCGGCACGGAAGTCGGGAAGGTCGGTCCGCTTCGACTGGGCGTCAAGGGCGTCCAGGATGTTCATCGCTGTGTCCTCGTGAGGCTCACGGCGCACCGTCAGTCGGTGCGCGGATGGGTGATTCTGATCCCCGGGTGGTGGCCGGCGTGCACCGGCCCCGGTCGGGGATCCTCGCAGCCCGCCGCGGCGCGGCCGGATGCGGCAACCCCCCTACTTTGCCACATCCCCGGGGGTCACCTGAAATCCGGCCCTCTCCAGCGCGGCGGCGTCCCGTTTGTCCAGGGCGGCGGGGTCGATCGCGGCCAGCATGTCCGGCCGGCGCAGCGCGGTCCGGGTCAGCGCCGCGTCACGCCGCCAGCGGGCGATCCGGCCGTGGTCGCCGGAGCGGAGCACCTCGGGCACGTCCAGGCCCCGCCAGGTGGCCGGCTTGGTGTACATCGGTGCTTCCAGCAGGCCGTGAGCGTGCGACTCCTCATCCAGTGACCCGGCGTTGCCGAGGACGCCCGGCAGCAGCCGGGTGACCGCCTCCAGGACGACCAGCACGGCCACCTCGCCGCCGAAGAGCACGTAGTCACCCAGGGAGATCTCGGTGACCGGCATCCGGGTGGCGGCGTGGTCGAGCACCCGCTGGTCGATCCCCTCGTACCGGCCGCAGGCGAAGAGCAGGTGCGGCTCGGCGGCCAGTTCGTGCGCCAGTGCCTGGGTGAACGGCACGCCGGTGGGGGCGGGCACCAGCAGCCGGGGCGGCGGGACCTCCGCCGGGGCGAGGGAGTCCAGCGCCTCGCCCCACGGCTCGGGCCGCATCACCATGCCCGGGCCGCCGCCGTAGGGGGTGTCGTCGACCGTACGGTGCACGTCGTGGGTCCAGGTCCGCAGATCGTGTACGGCCAGCCGCAGCGTCCCGTTGGCCCGGGCCTTGCCGATCAACGACAGGTCCAGCGGGGCGAAGTACTCGGGGAAGATCGACACGATGTCGACGCGCATGCGGGGTGCTCCAGCTAGAGGTCGAGCAGGCCGCCGGGCGGGTCGACGACGACGCGACCGCCGGCGATGTCCACCTCGGGCACGATCGCCTTGACGAACGGGATCAGCGCGGTGCCGCCCTCGGGGCGGCGCAGGACCAGCAGGTCGGAAGCGGGGGCGTGGTCGATCCGGGCCACCTCGCCCAGCCGCTCGCCGTCCGGCGTGACCACGGCCAGCCCGACGAGCTGGTGGTCGTGGAACTCCTCCGGGTCCTCCGGCGGATCGACGTCGGAGCTGTCCACCACGAGCATGGTGCCGCGCAGCGCCTCGGCGACGTCACGCTCCAGCACGCCCTCGAACGCCACCAGCAGCCGCCCCTGGTGGAACCGGGCCGACTCCACGGTCAGCTCCGGTGGCACCCGGAAGACCACGCCGGGACCCGCGGCCGGGTTGGCCGGAGGCGTCGCCCCGGGCTCGGTGCGTAGCACCACGCCCGGGGCGAAACGCTGTTCGGGCTCGTCGGTCCGCACCTCCACGGTGACCTCACCGCGGATCCCGTGCGGTTTGCCGATCCTGCCGACGATGAGCTGCATCAGTACGAGTCGACGATGTCGACGCGTACGCCGCGCCCACCGATGGAGCCGATCACCTGGCGCAGCGCCTTGGCGGTCCGGCCGGACCGCCCGATCACCGTGCCGAGGTCCTCGGGATGCACGCGAACCTCGAGCCGCTTGCCCCGACGGGAGTCGACCATCCGGACGCGTACGTCATCGGGGTGGTCGACGATGCCCTTGACCAGGTGCTCCAACGCCGGACGCAGTGGCATGTCAGGCCTGCTCACCGGCGTCGGCAGCAGCAGCCGGGGCCTCGGCCGGGGCCTCGGTCTTCGGCGCCTCGGCCTTCGGCGCCTCGGTCGCGGCCGGGGCCTCCGCCTTGGCGGCCTTCTTGGCCGGCTTGGCCGGGGTCTCCGGGGCCAGCCCGGCGGCGGCCTTCGCCTCGGCCTCGTACGCCGCCTTGCGGTCGGCCCGCTCCGGGGCGACCTTCAGCGGCGGCGGGGCCGGCAGGCCCTTGAACTTCTGCCAGTCACCGGTCAGCTCCAGCAGACGCTGCACCGCCTCGCTCGGCTGCGCGCCGACGGACAGCCAGTACTGGACCCGCTCCGACTTGACCTCGATCACCGAAGGGTCTTCCTTCGGCTGGTACACGCCCACGAACTCGATCGCGCGACCGTCACGCTTGGTGCGCGAGTCGGCGACGACGATGCGGTACTGCGGGTTGCGGATCTTGCCCATCCGCAGGAGCCGGATCTTTACGGCCACAGTTGTTTCGCTCCTGTTGCGATCTCACCGACCCAACGGGGCGGTGCACGGGTGAGCGCCGACCGGCACAGTGGGGTTGGGCCGGAGACTACTCGGTGGACTGGCGGACGTGCCCGGGTTAGAGGGCGCCGGACACGCGCCGGATACCAGCCAGCCATTCTGCCAGATCGGGTCGGGACTTCTCACACCGGACCGGCACGGGTCACCCACCGGGCGCGGACTGTGACCGGAAACACGTCTCCGGTCAGCGGACCGGCGGCCGGTCCCAGCCGGCCGGCAGCTCGCTCGGAGCCGTCCAGTCGGCGGGCGGGGTGAAGTCGCACCAGGTGCCGTCGAACGGGAACTCCCCCGTCTCAGCACGAGCGACGACCCGCTTGCCCTCGGCGCGGACCGCGTCCGGATCGGGCACCCAGTAGTGGTCGGGGAAGGCCAGCCGCTCGGTGAACTCCTCCTCGTCCTTCCACTCCCAGCTGCGGTCGGGGCGGACGACCACGTCGAGGTCCTGGTCGATCATGTCCACCCCGGCGACCGACCCGTCGTCCCAGCGGACGCCCGGTTCCTCCAGGTTCACGTACCACTCGGCGAAGCGACCCCGGGCGTCGGAGAACCACCAGACCGAGTGGGCGGCGCCGGTGGGCAGGAACTTCAGCACCGGCGGACCGTTCCACCGCCCCCGCGCCAGCCGGTAGGACGAGGTGACCCACTCGGCGAACGGCATCGCCCGCATGCCCAGACCCGCCTCGGTGACCTCGTGCGCCACCGGGCTGTCCCGGGCGACCCAGAGCAGCAGACCCCGGTCGTCGTCGAGGACCACCCGGGCCGGCCGCACCCAGCCGATCCGGCCGTGCCGGACGTTCCGGTGCATGATCAGCCGTCCCGGCTCGAAGCGCGGGACCTTTCCCCGCACCTCAGTAGGCGCGGGCGAGGATGGCGACCAGGTCCGGCTCGTCCTCGGAGTCCGGCACCGAGCCGTCGGCGCGAAGCAGGCAGCGCACCGTGACGCCCTGCCCGTTGGCCTCGGCCTCACCCTGAACGCCGACCGCCGACCACGGCACCTTCGCCCAGCCGTTGGCCGCCGCCTCGATCGCCTCGGCGAGGGTCGTGACCTCCACCGTGCGGGACTCGCGGTTCGCGAGGGCCTGGTCGTGCAGCACCTTCTGGTCGGCGTCCAGCGCCGCGAGGACCGCGCCGACCACGTCGGCGACCGGCGTCGGAGCCTTCGAGCCGTCCGTACGCCGGACCACGACCGCATTGCCGGCGGCCAGGTCGCGGGGACCCACCTCGACGCGTACCGGATAGCCGCGCAGCTCGGCGTCGACGGCCCGGCGGCCGAAGGCGGTGTCGGTGCGGTCGTCGAGCGCGACCCGGACACCGGCGTCGCGCAGGCCGTCGCGGAGCTTGGCCGCCGCCTCACCGACACCCTCGCCGTCCTTGACGACCATGACGTACGCCTGCACGGGCGCCAGTTTCGGCGGAACCCGCAGGCCGTTGTCGTCGCCGTGGCACATGATCAGACCGCCGAGCATCCGGGTCGAGGTGCCCCAGGAGGTCGTCCAGGCGAGTTCCCTGCCACCCTCGGCCGAGGAGTAGCTGATGTCGAACGCCTTGGCGAAGTTCTGTCCCAGCTCGTGGCTCGTGCCCAGCTGGAGGGCCTTGCCGTCACCCATCATGCCTTCGCACGTGTAGGTGGCGGTCGCCCCGGCGAAGCGCTCCCGGGCGGTCTTGAGCCCGACCACCACCGGGATGCCGATGACGTTGACCATCAGGTCCTCGTACGCCTCGTGCAGGATCCGGCGGGCGTACGCGCGGGCATCCTCGCGGGTGGCGTGGGCGGTGTGGCCCTCCTGCCAGAGGAACTCGCTGGTGCGGAGGAAGATCCGGGGGCGCAGCTCCCAGCGGACCACGTTCGCCCACTGGTTGAGCAGCAGCGGCAGGTCCCGGTACGAGTCGATCCACTTGGCCATGAACTCGCCGATGACCGTCTCGCTGGTGGGGCGCACCACCACCGGCTCGGCCAACTGCTTGCCGCCACCGTGGGTGACCACGGCCAGCTCCGGCGAGAAGCCCTCGACGTGCTCGGCCTCGCGCTTGAGGTAGCTCTCCGGGATGAACAGCGGGAAGTACGCGTTCTCCGCGCCGGCCGCCTTGATCCGGGCGTCCATCTCGGCCTGCATCCGCTCCCAGATGGCGTAGCCGGCCGGTCGGATCACCATGGTCCCCCGGACCGGGCCGTTGTCGGCCAGCTTCGCCTTGGCGATCAGGTCCTGGTACCAGCGGGGAAAGTCCTCCGCACGGGGAGTGAGCACGCGTGCCATGACCGCACATCCTATGCGCCGCCAGTCGGGGCAGCGCGATCGGGCCGGTCGCGCCGCCGCCGGCCTAGACTTCGACCACCATGGTTGAGCACAGGAACAGCAGCCCGGTGCGGGACGGCATCGTCGACGCCGCCCGCGCGCTGACCGTCGCGCGCGGCTGGGACGGCGTACGGATGGGCGCGGTGGCCACCGCCGCCGGGGTGAGCCGGCAGACCGTCTACAACGAGTTCGGCAGCAAGGCGGGTCTGGCCGAGGCCCTCGCCCGCCGCGAGGTGGACCGGTTCGTCGGCGACGTCCGGGCGGCGCTGGGAGCGCACGGCACCGACGTCCGCGCCGGCGCGTACGCGGCCATCCGGCACACCCTCACCCAGGCGGCGGACAACCCATTGATCAAGGCGATCCTGACCAGTGCCCGGGGCGGCTCGGACGAACTCCTGCCGTACCTGACCACCCGGGCCGACCTCGTACTCACCGAGGCGTCCGGCGCGCTGCTGGAGTGGGCCGGCGGCATCCTCCCCGGGGCCGACCCGGCCGCCCTCGCGTTCGCGGCGGACTCGACCGTCCGCCTGGTGGTGAGCCACATCGTGCTCCCCCAGGCCCCGGTCGACCAGACCGCCCGCGCCCTCGCGGACCTGGCCGTCCACCTCTTCCTCAAGGCCACCACCCAGCGCCTTGTTGGCGGCGCTGAACGGGCGGCTGCCCAGGAAGCCCCGCG
>NZ_JBFAMU010000230.1:0-7984 GCF_040656655.1 Micromonospora sp. NPDC049799 | reverse complement strand
GGGGGTCTCCGAGACCGTCGACTTCGCCCACATCAAGCGGCACTACGACGGCACGCACCCCGAGATCAACCCGACCGGCGCCGGTCAGCCACGCCCGTGCGGCGTGGTCCAGCCGGACAGGTCCGGGCCGAGCGGCACGACGCCGGTCGGGTTGATCTCTGTGTGCGTGCCGTAGTAGTGCCGCTTGATGTGGTCGAAGTCGACGGTCTCGGAGAACCCCGGCGTCTGGAACAGGTCCCGCGCGTACGCCCACAGCACCGGCAGCTCGGTCAGCTTGTGCCGGTTGCACTTGAAGTGCCCGTGGTACGCCACGTCGAAGCGGACCAGGGTGGTGAAGAGCCGGACGTCGGCCTCGGTGATCGTGTCCCCCATCAGGTAGCGCCGGACGGACAGCCGCTCGGACAGCGCGTCCAGCCGGGCGAACAGCGCCCGGAACGCCTCGTCGTACGCCTCCTGGGAGGTGGCGAAGCCGCACCGGTAGACGCCGTTGTTGACGTCGCGGTGGATCTCGGTCATCAGCGCGTCCATCTCCGGGCGCAGCTCGACCGGGTAGAGGTCCGGCGCGTCGGGGGAGTGGAACCGCCGCCACTCGGTGGACAGGTCGAGGGTGAGCTGCGGGTAGTCGTTCGTGACCACCCGGCCGGTGACCGTGTCGACAAGTGCCGGCACGGTGACCCGGCCGGTGTAGTCGGGATCCGTCGCCAGGTACGCCTCGGAGAGGTAGCCGATGCCGAGCACCGGGTCGAACGCGTCCGGATCGAGGCTGAACCGCCAACCCCGCTCGTCCCGGATCGGGTCGACGGTGCCCAGCGAGATCACGTCCTCCAGGCCGAGCAGGGTGCGCACGATCCGTGCCCGGTGCGCCCACGGGCACGCCCGGCACCAGATCAGCCGGTAGCGGCCCGCCTCCAGCGGCCAGCGCCCCTCGTCGTCCGGCCCGCCCCCGGGCGGGGAGGTCGAGTGCGGGGTGACCCGACCGGTGAACCGGTTGGGTTGTCGTACGAACGCTCCGCCGCCGCTGGTCTCTGCGCTGAACTGGGCCCGGGCCATGTGGCCAACCTATCGGCTGCCGGCGCGGATATCCTGGCGGCCGGGCGTCCCCCGCGACCCGGTGGCCGCTTCCGACCCCACCCTTCCCACCCCCGCGAAGGACCTGACGATGACCGTGGCATACCTGGTGGCCGGTGTCCGCACCCCGTTCGGCCGATACGGCGGCGCCCTGGCCGGCGTACGCCCCGACGACCTGGCCGCCCACGTGATCCGTGAGCTGATCGCCCGCCACCCCTCGGTGGACTGGGCCCGGGTGGACGACGTGGTGCTGGGCTGCGCCAACCAGGCCGGCGAGGACAACCGCAACGTCGCCCGCATGGCGGCGCTGCTCGGTGGCCTGCCCGAGGAGGTTCCGGGCAGCACGGTCAACCGGCTCTGCGGCTCCGGCCTGGACGCCCTCGCCTCCGCCGCCCGGTCCATCGTGGCCGGCGAGGCCGACCTGATGGTGGCCGGTGGCGTGGAGAGCATGAGCCGGGCCCCGTTCGTGGTGCCCAAGGCGACGACCGCGTTCTCCCGCGCCGCCGAGATGTACGACACCACCATCGGCTGGCGGCTGGTCAACCCGCTCATGGAGAAGGGGTGGGGCATCGACTCGATGCCGGAGACCGCCGAGAACGTCGCCGCCGAGTACGGCGTCGGCCGGGCCGAGCAGGACGGGTTCGCGTACCGCTCGCAGCAGCGCGCGGCGAAGGCACAGGCCGACGGCCGCCTCGCCGAGGAGATCGTGCCGGTGACCGTGCCGGCCGGGCGGCGCGGGACGGCGCTCGTCGAGGTCGACGAGCACCCCCGGGAGACCTCGCTGGAGAAGCTCGCCGCGCTGCCCACCCCGTTCCGCGCCGGGGGCACGGTGACCGCCGGCAACTCCTCCGGCGTCAACGACGGCGCGGTCGCGCTGCTGGTCGCCTCCGAGGCGGCCGTCGCGCGGTACGGCCTGACGCCGCTGGCCCGGATCGGCGGTGCGGCGGCGGCCGGTGTGCCCCCGCGGATCATGGGGATGGGTCCGGTGCCGGCCACCCGGAAGCTGCTCGACCGGCGCGGTCTCTCGGTCGCCGACGTCGACGTGGTCGAGCTGAACGAGGCGTTCGCGGCGCAGGCCGTCGCGGTGCTGCGCGAGCTGGGCCTGCCGGAGGACGCGGAGCACGTCAACGCCAACGGCGGCGCGATCGCGCTGGGGCACCCGCTCGGCGCGAGCGGCGCCCGGCTGGCGCTGACCGCCGCGCTGGAACTGCGCCGGCGCGGTGGCCGGCGGGCCCTCGCGACCATGTGCGTCGGGGTCGGCCAGGGCATCTCGCTGCTGGTGGAGAGCGCCTCCTGACGACCGCCGTGTGCCGACCCGACGCCGCGGGCCGTCATCGATGGGTGACGGCCCGGTCTCGGAGTGTCGTCGTCCGCCCGCGGGGGTAGGAAAGTGGAGGAAGGGGATCTCCCGCAGCGCTGCGCGGCGGGCCTAGAGTGGTGACCACCACACGATCCGCGGGTCGGCCGGTCGGTCGTCGCGTGCCCGCACGCGCCGTCGCCGGTTCCCTCCCGCACCGCGGCGAGACATGGGGTAAAGAAGTGCAGATGCCGGACGGACTTCCCGCCGAGATCGATCTCTCCCGGCCCAGCGCGGCCCGGGTGTACGACTACTTCCTCGGTGGTGCGCACAACTTCGAGATCGACCGGCAGCTCGCCGAGCAGATCGCCGGCATGACCCCGAACCTGGCGGCCACCATGCGGGCCGGTCGCGAGTTCCTGCGCCGGGCCGTGCGGGTGCTGCTGGAAGACGGCATCGACCAGTTCCTCGACATCGGCTCCGGCATCCCGACCGTCGGCAACGTCCACGAGGTCGCGCAGAACGCCAACCCCAAGGCGCGGGTGATCTACGTCGACATCGATCCGGTGGCGGTGGCCCACAGCCGGGAGCTGCTGGCGGGCAACGACCTGACCGGCGTGATCCACGCCGACCTGCGGGAGCCCGAGCGCATCCTGGCCGAGGCCCGCCAGCTCGGCCTGCTCGACTTCAACCGGCCCATGGGCATCCTCCTCGCCGGTGTCGTGCACTTCATCCCGGCGGCGGACCGGCCCGGCGACATCCTGGCGACCCTGCGGGCCGCCGCCGCGCCCGGCAGCTACCTGGTCGTCTCGCACTCCACCTTCGAGGACCAGCCGCAGGAGATGCTGGACGCGCAGCGGCTCTCCGCGCGTACCGACACCGAGATCACCCTGCGGTCCCGGGCCGAGATCACCAGCTTCTTCGGCGACTGGACGATCCTGGAGCCCGGTGTGGTGCACATGCCGCTGTGGCGTCCCGACTCCCCGTCGGACGTGGACGACAACCCGGAGCGGTTCGGCGCGTTCGGCGGCGTCGCCCGGTACGACGAGTCCGCCGGCTGATCCCATGGCCGCCCTCCCCGATCCCGGCGGAAACGAGGTCAGCCGGGCGGGCGTCCAGGGATACGCGGCCGAGTGGGCCCGCGCCGTACGCCGACTCGGTTTCGTGCCGCTCGGCGCGGTCGAGACCGAGCGGCTGCTGCACCTGCACACCGTCCGGTTGGCCCGGGCGCTCCTCGCCGAGCCGTTCTCGCCGGGGCCGGCGGAGGAGGTCGGCCGTGCCCTGGTGCAGGCGCACCTGACCGACCCCGCCATGCTGGACTGGTCGGTGTGTGCGCTCGGCGAGGGCTTCCTCACCCGGGTCCTGCCCGACCGCGTGCACGACGACGCCCTGGCGGAGCGGGTGGCGGCGCTGCAGGGCGGTCTCGCCGCCGGCTACGCCCGTGCCCTGCGCGACCGCACCTTCGCGCAGCAGGAACGCATCGCGCGGTCGGCGTGGCAGGCGCGGGACGAGGTCGAGCAGGCGCTGCGGGACAGCGAGGCCCGCTTCCGGGCGGTCTTCAGCGGCGCGGCCATCGGCATCGGCATCGCCGGCATCGACGGGCAGGTCATCGACGTCAACCAGGCGTTCGCCGACATGCTCGGCTACACGATGGAGGAGCTGCGCCGGATCAACGTCGCCGCCCTGTTCCACCCGGACGACGCGGTCGGCATGTGGGAGTTGTACCAGGAGCTGATCGAGGGCAAGCACGACAGCGCGCGGGTCGAGAAGCGCTACTACCGCAAGGACGGCACCGTCGTTTGGACCGACCTGGCGGTCTCGCTGGTCCGTTACGACGACGGCCGGCCCCGCTTCACGGTGGCGATGATCGAGGACATCACCGAGCGGTACGAACTCCAGCAGCGGTTGCGCTTCCAGGCGCTGCACGACCCGCTCACCGGGCTGCCCAACCGCACCCTGTTCTTCGAGACCCTGGGCCTGGTCCTCGACACCGCCGGCCCCGCGCGCCGGGTCGGGGTCTGCTTCCTGGACCTGGACGGGTTCAAGGCGGTCAACGACAGCCTCGGCCACGACCTCGGTGACCGGCTGCTGGTCGTCATCGCCCAGCGGCTCGCCGAGTGCGTGGCCGCCAGCGGCCACCTGGTGGCGCGGATGGGCGGCGACGAGTTCGTCATCCTGGTCGACGACGGCGCGGGCATCGACGACGTGGTGGCCGTCGCGGAGGCGGCCCTCGCCGCGGTGTCCGCCCCGGTACGGGTCGGCGACAAGCAGCTCGCCGTCTCGGCCAGCGTCGGCGTCGTCGAGTGCCCGGTGAGCGAGACCAGCGCCTCCGACCTGATGAAGGCCGCCGACACCACCCTCTACTGGGCCAAGGCGGAGGGCCGCGGCCGGTGGGCGGTGTACGACCCGGAGCGCAGCGCCCGCGACATCGCCCGCTCGGCGCTGGTCGCCGGGCTGCCGGCGGCCCTGGACCGGGGCGAGTTCGTGCTGCACTACCAGCCCATCGTGTCCCTGCTGGGCGGCACCATGCTCGCCGTCGAGGCGCTGGTCCGCTGGCAGCACCCCGAGCTGGGGCTGATCGGCCCGGACCGGTTCATCGGGCTGGCCGAGGAGACCGGGCTCATCGTCCGGCTCGGCGAGTGGGTGCTGCGGCGGGCCTGCCACGACGCCGAGGAGTGGCGGCGGCAGTTCCCGCAGGCCCGCCTGGTCGTCAGCGTCAACCTCGCCGCCCGCCAGGCCGACGACCCGGCCATCGTGGACGTCGTCGCCGACGCGCTGGAGTGCAGTGGCCTCCCCGCCGACCTGCTGCAGCTGGAGCTGACCGAGAGCGCCGTGATGGGCACCGCCGGGGAGCCGCTGCGGTCGCTGCACCGGCTGGCCGCGCTCGGCGTACGGCTGGCGATCGACGACTTCGGCACCGGCTACTCGAACCTGGCGTACCTGCGCCGGTTGCCGATCCACTGCCTGAAGCTGGCCGGGCCGTTCGTGGAGGGGATCCGCGGTGACGGTCCGGATCCGTCCACCGACCACCGGGACGAGCGGATCGTGGACGCGCTGGTCCGGCTGGCGCACGCGCTGGAGCTGTGGGTCACCGCCGAGGCGGTGGAGACCGGGACGCAGGCGGAGCGGCTGCGCGCGTTGCGCTGCGACACCGGCCAGGGGCGCTGGTTCGGTGCGCCGGCCCCTGCCGCCGAGATCACGGCCCGACTACGCGCGGCGGAGGCACCGGGATGAGCGTGACCGATTCGCAGGCGGTGGTCTCGGTGGTCGCCGCGCTGGCCATCCTCGCCGGGCTGGCCGGTGTGGTGGTCCCCGGCCTGCCCGCGCTTCCGCTCTGCTGGGGCGGGGTGCTGGTCTGGGCGGTCTTCGGCGGCGCGGGCCCCGGCCGCTGGGCGGTGCTCGCCGCCGCCACCGTGGTCGCCGCCGGCGGCACCGTCGTCAAGTACGCCTGGCCGGGGCGGAACCTCAAGCGCACCGGGGTCCCCACCTCGTCGCTCCTGGCCGGCGGGCTGCTGGGGCTGGTCGGGTTCTTCGTCGTCCCGGTGGTGGGGCTGGTGCTCGGCTTCGTCGCCGGGGTGTGGGCGGCGGAGCGGCTGCGTCTCGGTGACTCCCGGCTGGCCTGGCCGGCCACGAAGCAGGCGGTCGCCGCCGCCGGCCTGGCCATGCTGGTCGAGTTCTTCGCCGGCGCGGTCATCGCCGGCGTGTGGGTGCTGGGCCTGCTGTTCGCCTGAGCCCGGCGAGGTGTGGCGGCGCGGGGACCCGTCGGATTCGGGTGTGAGAGAGGTGACGTGCCCCGCGCCGCCGCGGTGCCGGGCGTTGCCGAGCGCCCGGCCGGTGGCCCGTCGCGATCGGGCCTGGTCACGGGGTCAAGGATGCGGCCGCAGGGCTTTGCCCGGCAATGCAATTAGCGCGAATCCCGCACCGGGCGCATTGACCGCCTTGATCGACGGGACGAGACTTCGCGCACTCGCAACCGGGAACCACCGCAAGGAGGTGTCCAGTGGCCGCCACGCCCGCGCCGACCGCCGAGCAACCGATGGACGACGACGCCCGACGGCTCGCCGAACTCGGCTACCAGCAGGAACTACGCCGCAAGTGGAGCGGCTTCTCCAACTTCGCCATCTCGTTCTCCATCATCTCGATCCTGGCCGGCTGCTTCACCACGTTCGGCCAGGCGTGGAACAACGGCGGCCCGGTCGCCGTCTCCTGGGGCTGGCCCCTCATCTCGCTGTTCATCCTGATCATCGGGTTCTGCCTGGCCGAGCTGGTGTCGGCGTACCCGACCGCGGGAGGGATCTACTGGTGGGCGGCGCGGATGGGCCGCCCGGTGCACGGGTGGTTCACCGGCTGGCTCAACCTGATCGGGCTGATCGCGGTGACCGCCTCGGTCGACTACGGCTGCGCCACGTTCCTCAACCTCACCCTATCCGCCCTGTTCGACGGTTGGGAGGGGACGCTGCGGCAGACGTTCCTCCTCTTCGTGGTCATCCTCGTGCTGCACGGCCTGATCAACATCTTCGGGCACCGGATCATTGACGTCCTCCAGAACGTCTCGGTCTGGTGGCACGTGGCCGGCGCGACGGCCGTGGTGGCGATCCTGGTGTTCGTTCCGAACGACCACCAGAGCTTCCAGTTCGTCTTCACCGAGCGGTTCAACAACTCCGGCTTCGCCGGCGGGGACACCGGCGGGTTGACCTTCTGGTTCTACGTGCTGCCGCTGGGCTTCCTGCTCACCCAGTACACGATCACCGGCTTCGACGCCTGCGCCCACGTTTCCGAGGAGACCCGGGGCGCCTCGAAGGCCGCCGCACAGGGACTCTGGCGGTCCATCTTCTACTCGGCGATCGGCGGCTGGATCCTGCTGCTGGCGTTCCTCTTCGCCGCCACCGACGTGGAGGCGGTCAACGCCGCCGGTGGCTTCTCCGGGGCGATCTTCGAGTCCGCGTTGACGCCGTTCTTCTTCAAGACGGTCATCATCATCTCCACCATCGGCCAGTTCTTCTGCGGCATGAGCTGCGTGACGTCGATGTCGCGCATGGCGTACGCCTTCAGTCGGGACCGGGCGGTGCCTGGCTGGCGGCTGTGGTCGAAGGTGGACCGCAACGGCACGCCGGTCAACGCGATCATCGGCGCCACCGTCGCCGGGCTGGTGCTCACCCTGCCGGCGCTCTTCCCGAACGCGGCCGGCATCCCGGTCGCCTTCTACGCGGTGGTCTCCGTGGCGGTGATCGGCCTGTACCTGTCGTTCTTCATCCCGATCGCGCTGCGGCTGCGGATCGGCGACCGCTTCGAGCCGGGGCCGTGGACGCTGGGCCGCCGGTACAAGCTGCTCGGCTGGATCGCGGTGATCGAGATCGCGGTGATCTCGGTCTACTTCGTGCTGCCGATCGTTCCCGCCGGGGTGCCCGGCAACCCGGACTTCACGTGGTCGGCGGTCAACTACGCGCCGATCGCCGTGGGCGGGGTGCTGCTCGGCGTGGGGCTGTGGTGGTGGCTGTCGGCGCGGAAGTGGTTCACCGGGCCGGTGCGTACCGTCGACCTGCCGAGCCCACGCTCGGCGGAGGCCGCGCGCGCCGACGAGCCGGCCTGACCCGCGCCCGCCCCCCCCCCCCCCCCCCC
>NZ_JBFAMU010000229.1:0-7987 GCF_040656655.1 Micromonospora sp. NPDC049799 | reverse complement strand
TGTGGGGCGTGGCCTGGTTCGGTGGGTACAACGTGGCGCTGAACGCCGCCGAGCGGCTGATCGACGCCGGGACGGCGGCACTGCTGGTGGCGGTCGCGCCCATCCTCGTCGCGGTGGCCGCGGTCCTCGTCCTGGGCGAGCGGCTCACCGGCCGGCTCGGCACCGGCGTGGCGGTCGCCTTCGCCGGCGTCGCCCTGATCGCGGCCAGCGGCTTCACCGGGCACGCCGACAAGGTCGGCGTCGCCCTCGCCGTGCTCTCCGCCCTGCTGTACGCCTTCGGCGTCCTGCTCCAGAAGCGCCTGCTGGCGCGGGTCGACGCCGTGACGATGACCTGGCTCGGTGCGCTGGCCGGGACCGCGGCGCTGCTGCCGTTCGCCCCCGCGCTCCTCGGGCAGCTCGCCACCGCGCCGCTGCCGGCCACCCTCGGCATGCTGTACCTGGGGGTGTTCCCGACCGCGATCGGCTTCCTCGCCTGGGGCTACGTCCTGTCCCGCTGGACCGCGGGTCGCACCACCGCCGCGACCTACCTGGTGCCGCCGGTGACCGTCCTGCTGTCCTGGACGCTGCTGGCCGAGGTGCCGGCGCCGCTGGCCCTGCTCGGCGGCGCGCTCTGCCTGACCGGCGTGGTCCTCGCCACGCGCCGCTGACGCCAGGCCGACCGGTGCTCACCAGGCCAAGCCCGCCCCAGCCGCGGAGGGAGGCGGCCGGGCGACACGCCGCCCCTACCGGTCGGTGCTCCTCATGCAGAACTCGTTGCCGTCGGGATCGGCCAGCATGACGGCGCCGTCCGCACCCGCCTTGAGCTGGGTGGCGCCGAGGGAGACCAACCGGTCGACCTCCGCCGGCCGGTCGTCACCGGCCACGGCGAGGTCGAAGCGCTGCCGGTTCCTCCCCGCCCTCGGGGTCAGGGGTGGGCCTCCCCACGCGACCTTCGTGCCGCCGTGCGGGGACTGGATCGCGGTCTCCTCGTCCTGGTCCCACACCAGCGGCCAGCCCAGCGCCTCCCTCCAGAAGCGACCGACCTCGCGGGTGCCGTCGCAGGCGAGCTCCCCGAGCAGCCCGCACCCGGCGAGGAAGGTGGTGCCCGGCGGGATCACGCAGAACTCGTAGCCCTCGGGGTCGGCCAGGACGACGTGCCCCTCCTCGGGACGCTGCCCGACGTCGAGGTGGCCGCCGCCGAGCCGCAGCGCCGTCGCCACCAGATGCTGCTGGTCGTCACCGCTGGCACTGGTCAGGTGGAGATGCATGAGGTTCGGCCGCACCATCTCCGCGTCGCTCGGGGCGAACCGGAGGCTGAGCTGGGTGTCGTCGCCGGGCAGGAGCGCACCCCCGGCGTCCTCGACGATCTCCCGGCCGAGCATGCCGGCCCAGAACCGCGCCAGGCGAGCCGGGTCGTGCGCATCGAAGGTCACCGAGAGCAGTCGCGAGGTCATCGGCTCACGGTAGGCACGGGCCAGCAGGACAACAAGGCAATAGGTTGGTCACCGGGTCAGGCCGACCAACGTCGATCGGCTGCCCTGGCGGCCCGCTCGATCTCCGTGTGTCGGGCTTCCCAGAAGGCCGCGTCGCGCTGCCGGTCGGCGTACCCGGCCGCTGTCCCGGTCGAGCCGTCGAGCTGCTCGCGCAGGATGTCGGCGTGTCCGGCGTGCCGGTTCGAATCGTTAAGTATGTGGACGAGGACGGCGAACAGCGTGACCTGTGGACGCGGCCACCAGGGCACGTAGCCGGGTGCATCGACGGCCAGGGCGCTGATCGTCGCGTCTGAGTGCTCCCACACACGACGGTAGCGGCCGGTGATCTCGTCGCGCGTCTCGTGCTCGGTCGCCCACATGTCGGTACCGCGTGCCTCGACGTCGTCCCAGCGGGCCAGGGGTTCGGGGAACGGTCGCCCGAAGACCTCGCCGAGGTACCGGGCCTCCCAGACCGACAGGTGCTTGACCAGGCCGAGAAGGTTCGTGCCGGTTGCGGTCAGGGGGGCGGCGGACGTCGTACTCGCCGAGCCCGTCGAGCTTCCAGAGGATCGCCTCGCGAACCTCCCGCAACTCAGTGTGCAGGTACGTCTTCGCGAAGTCAGCCATGCGAGGCGTCCGGTGCCGATGTGCTGTCCGTCAGCGGGGGCCACGAGGCCGGGGGCGGGCCGAATGCGCGACGACCGGCCCGCACGGCCAGGGTGGCGAGGGCAGCGTTGGCGCCACCACCAATCACCGCGCCGATACCGAACGGTGCCGCTCGACCGAGAACGATGATGCCCTGCTTGGTCCCGTACTTCGTGATGAAGTGTTTCCCCAAGAGCTTGTTGATCTGGCGCAACGTCTCGACAGGCACCTTGGCGACAACCTGACGTCCCCAGTGCTGCCCCGTCCGCTCGGCGACCTTGGTGATGGTGGCGGACCCGGACCCGCCGAGCATGATCCCCATCACGATCGTTCGGCGGCGCTCGACCTCGTCGATGCGGACTCCGTGGACTTCGGCGATCGAGAGCGCGAAGAGGGCGCTCAGCTCAAGAGATGAGAAGACCTCGCCCGCCGACAGTGCCAGTGCGACGCCCGTGCCGACACCGGGCGCGGCTGCGGCTCCTCCAACCGCGGCGCCCGTCCCGGTCAAGGCGCTGATGTACATCCGCTCCAGATTGCGGATCACCTCTGCCGGTGTCGCCTCTGGGTTCCGCTGGCGGGCCCGGGCGATGTTCTTGCGCACGAGGGCGCTCTGGACGTCGATTGCCTTGTCCAGAAGGTCGAGGATCCGCTGCCCACGTACGGCTGCTTCCGGAACCGGTCCGTCATGGGCGTCCGTTGCCATGCGGTGAACTCCTTGCGTCGTCACGTCCCAGCTGCGCTTCTACTTGATCAGCTCAGCGGACCCTACGTCAGATCGCTCAACGGCGGACGCCGTACGAATGGGCGAGTTCGTTGGCTGATCGCCTGTGGCGTAGGCGGTTCGAGCAGCGTCCACTCAGGTCGCCGTCGATCAGATGGTGGGGGCACCTATCGGGTCAGGCCGACCAGCGTCGCCAGGCGGGCCACCCCGGCCTGCTCGGCCGGTAGCCTCCGCCACCCGTCCCGCCGCAGCACCGTCGCGTGCCTCCGCACCGCCGCCTCGGGTCCCCGGCCCGGCACGTGTCGCCGCAGCCGGCGGCCACCAAGGTTCTCCACCGAGACCACTGGGCGAGCCGGCCGAGCCGCCCACCTGCCCCCGGCCCGCCTCGGAGCCAGACAGCGCTTCCGCAGGCGCCCACGCCGAGGCCCGTGTGGACGGACATCGTGGCCGCCAAGCAGACGAGTGACCAGGTCCACTCACCGCCACGGGATCGACGACGGATCATGTGCTAAGGTAGCCGAGTTGCAGTTTTGATTTCCGTAGACGTTTTCCGGCGCCTGATGGGGCATCTGAAACCCATCCAGGCGCCTTATCGTTTTTCGTGTCGTTTCGACGCGGGTGATCAACGCGGCGGCGTAGGGGTCCGCACAGTGCGGTCTCTAACAGCCTGCGAAGGAGCAGACATGACTACAGGTACCGTGAAGTGGTTCAACGCCGACAAGGGCTTCGGCTTCATCAGCCCGGACGACGGCGGCGCCGACGTCTTCGCCCACTTCTCCGCGATCTCGGCGAGCGGCTTCCGCAGCCTCGACGAGAATCAGAAGGTGGAGTTCGACATCACCCAGGGCCAGAAGGGCCCGCAGGCGGAGAACATCCGCCCGCTTTGATCCACACTCTGCGAACGGCGGCCCGACTGGTTCAGCGGGCCGCCGTTCGGCGTTTCATGCGCTCACCACGGAATTCCGCATCGCCGCCGCTCTGACGGTCGAGGCACGTACGGTCGCGGTCCAGGTGGAGCACACCATGGTCGGACTCGACGCCTCGCCTTCTGATGACTGTCAGACAGCCGGGACCCGGGGTGCACGGCGTTACATCCTGAAGGGTTGATGACTATGACGACGACCTACTCGGGTCCTGCGAGGCTGATCCTGGTCGACGGCGCATGCATATCCGGCATGGCTTCCCTCAGTACCAACCAGCGCGGAGGACTCAGCGGCTGGGGCGGCACGTTCCGTCCGGACGAGATCACGACAGACCTTCGCAGCGCAGTCGAAGGGCTGCAATTGGAACTGCCCTACGATCGGGTGGGGACAGTCGCCGTCACCGGCATACGCAAGCTCCTCGCCACGCAGGTGTTGATGTCGTTGGCAGGCCGCGGACCCGCACCATTCTGATCGTGCGCCGCACGGCCGCCGCTACATGGCCGCCGCGGCGCGCGCTACCAGCACTTCCGCACGTACCGGGCAGCCCATCTCAGGCTGAGGTACACCGCTCACGCAGGGTGGGCACGCCGGGGCCGGTGAGGTCGTCGCAGTAGGCATGTCGGCCGGCCATGACCATGGCCAGCGCGAGGGTCGTGCCGCTGACGAGAGGTCCGGACCCGGTCGCGAAGGGTCCGTCGGTCGCCTGGACACGCAGGCCGTCGATGGCGCTGCGGCCGGCCACGGTGAAGTCACGCTGGGCGTAGAAACGGGCGACGGGGGTGACGGCCTCGATGGCGGGTGTGCGCGTGATTCCGAGGGGACGCCGAATGTCCTGGGCGTGCACGATCACCTCACCGAGCCACGCCTCGGTTGGACCGAACGTCGACGTGGTGCTGGTGATGATGCGGCGGAACCGCTCCAGGGTCTCGGCCGGGGTCGCGCCTCGCTGCTCGGCGAGACGCCGGTCGTTGTGCAGCCCGAAGTCGAACCGGGCGGCCAGGGCACTGGCCAACCAGCGCAGCCGACCGACGCTCGCCGCTGCCGTCAGGTGGGCGACGACCTCTTCCACCGTCCACCGACCGCACAGCGACTGCTGCGCCCACTGCGTCGCGTCGAGCGACGCGAGGTCGTCGGCGAGGGCAGCACGCTCGGTGTGGGCGGCGGCCCACAGGGCCTCGCGAGACAGGACGTCGGACATGGGGCCCTCCACGGGTCGGCGTGCTGACACCGGGACAGACTCCGCCGCAGGGGTGAACTCATCGGTCCGGCGCCGAGATCCACTCGACGTCATTGAAGTTGGGGCATCCGACGCACGCCGACACCCCGACTTCACAGAACCCAAGTCGATCAGGCACGCGATCCTACAGCGCGACGATCGCCGCCGTCTCCGCCGGCAACTGGATCCGGTCCCGCATCACCGTGACCCCTTCACCGGTGGCGAGCAGCACCCGCCGCACCACCCCCGGCAGCGAGATCCCCTGCGCCCGCGCGGCCAGGTTCGCCACGACGAGGCACTCCCCCCGCCGCATCACCAGGAACTGGTCCCCGTGCCGCACGTCCACCGCCGACAGCCGCGGGTCCGACAGGTCACCACGCGACTTTCGCAGCGCGATCAGCCGCCGGTAGAACTCGTACATCTCCCGGTGCTCGGGCTTGTCCAGCTCCGCCCAGTCCAGCCGCGACCGTACGAACGTCTGCGGGTCCTGGGGATCCGGCACCTCGTCCGACCCCCACCCGTGCGCGGCGAACTCCCGCTTGCGCCCGGTGGCCACGGCGACCGCCAGCTCCGGCTCCGGGTGCGAAGTGAAGAACTGCCACGGCGTGGACGCCGCCCACTCCTCACCCATGAACAGCATCGGCGTGAACGGCGCGGTCATCAGCAGCGTCGCACCCACCCGCAGCAACGCGGGCGACAGCGAAGCGGAGATCCGGTCCCCGGTGGCCCGGTTGCCGATCTGGTCGTGGTTCTGCAGGTACGCCACCAGCCGGTGGCCCGGAAGCCGCTGCCGGTCCACCGGCCGCCCGTGGTGACGGTTGCGGAAGCTGGAGAACGTCCCCGCGTGGAAGAACCCACCGGTCAGCACGTCGGTCAGGGCCTCCAGCGACCCGAAGTCGCCGTAGTAGCCCTGCCGCTCCCCGGTGAGCAGCGTGTGCAGCGCATGGTGGGCGTCGTCGTTCCACTGGGCGTGCAGGCCGTACCCGCCCGCCTCCCGGGGCGTGATCAGCCGGGGGTCGTTGAGGTCGGACTCGGCGATCAGCGACAGCGGCCGGGCCAGGTGCGTCGACAGGGCCTCGACCTCGATCGCCACCTCCTCCAGGAAGTGGGTGGCGCGCGAGTCGGGCATGGCGTGTACGGCGTCCAGCCGCAGGCCGTCGACGTGGTAGTCGCGCAGCCACATGAGCACGCTGTCGACGATGTAGCGGCGTACGCCATCGGAGTGCGGACCGTCCAGGTTGACGGTGCGGCCCCAGGTGTTGGACTGCTCGGTGAGGTACGGCGCGAACATCGGCGCGTAGGCCCCGGAGGGCCCGAAATGGTTGTAGACGACGTCGAGGATCACCCCCAGCCCCTTGGCGTGGGCGGCGTCCACCAGGCGTTTCAGCCCGTCCGGGCCGCCGTAGGGCTCGTGCGGGGCGTACCAGCAGACGCCGTCGTAGCCCCAGTTGTGCTCGCCGTTGAAGGCGTTGACCGGCAGCAGCTCGATCATGTCGACGCCCAGGTCGACCAGGTGGTCGAGGCGGCCGATCGCCGCGTCGAAGGTGCCCTCCGGGGTGAACGTGCCGACGTGCAGCTCGTACAGGACGCTGCCGGGCAGTTGCCGGCCGGTCCAGCCCTGGTCGGTCCACTCGAAGGCCGCGTGGTCGTAGAGCCGGCTGGGCCCGTGCACCCCGTGCGGCTGCCACCGCGACCGGGGGTCGGGCAGCGGCGTCTCGTCGTCACCCAGCAGGAAGGAGTAGTCGGGGCCGGCGTCGGGCACGTCGACCCGCCACCAGCCGTCCAGGTGGGCGCGCATCTCGTGGTCGTCGGCACCCGGGAGGCGCAGGCGGACCCGGGCGGCATCCGGCGCCCACACCGCGAACTCGGTCATGAGGCGGCCTCCACGGACTCGGTGAGGGGAGCCAGCAGCGCGACGGGATAGGTGGCCAGCAGATCGGCCAGAGGGGTCTCGCCACCACTGTAGACCTGCCCGGTGAACAGGTCGGTAACCCTGTTAACCGGAAGTGACACGATCGTGTGACCCCAGCCGCCGGCACGGGCCAGGGTCATCGGCAGACGGGTGGCGACGGCGATCGCGCCGCCCCGGTCGAAGGCCACCGCGTGCCGGGCCGCCGGGCCGTGCGCGGGCACCGGTCGGTAGGTGGTGAACAGCTCCGGGTGGGCGCGGCGCAGCCGCAGCGTCCGCGACACGACGAGCAGCTTCGCCGCCCCACCGGCGTCGACCGGGGGCTGCCAGCCGCCGTCGAGGCGGGCCAGCAGATCCCGGCGTACGGCGAAGTCGACCGGGCGGCGGTTGTCCGGGTCGACCAGGGAGTTGTCCCACAGCTCGGTGCCCTGGTAGACGTCCGGTACGCCGGGCATTGCCAGCTGCACGAGCTTCTGCCCCAGCGAGTTCGACCAGCCGGCCGGGGCGATCTCGTCGACGAACGCGGTCAGCTCGGCGTGCAGTTCGGGCTCGTCGTACATCGCGTCGACCATCGCGTGCATCGCGTCCTCGAAGGCCGGGTCCGGGTCGGCCCAGCTGGTCGAGACCGACGCCTCCCGGGCGGCCTTCTCCGCGTACGCGTGCAGGCGTTCGCGCTCGACGGGCCAGGCGCCGGCGGCGGTCTGCCACAGCAGGTGGGCGAAGGCCGGGTCGGGCAGGGTGACCCGCCCCGTCCACCGGCCGACCTGCTCGGCCCAGCGGCCCGGCAGCTCGCTGAGCACGGCGAGCCGGGCCCGGACGTCCTCGCTGCGCTTCGTGTCGTGGGTCGAGAGCGCGGTCATGGCCGCCGGCCAGCGCAGGTGCCGGGCGGCGGCGAAGCGGTGGAACTCGGCCGGCGGGGTGCCGAAGTGGGCGGGGCTGCCGCCCACCTCGTTGAGCGCGACGAAGCGGCTCCACCGGTAGAAGGCGGTGTCCTCCACCCCCTTCGCCATCACCGCGCCCGTGAACTGCGGGAAGCGGTGGGCCAGCTCGTCGTCCGGGTCGCGCAGCCGGCGGGTGATCGCGTCCAGCGCGCCGGTCAGGTCGGGCCGGCGGCGGCCGGCC
>NZ_JBFAMU010000228.1:0-7987 GCF_040656655.1 Micromonospora sp. NPDC049799 | reverse complement strand
GCCGCGGTCAGCGTGCCGGGGCCGCAGCCCAGGTCGACCACCGCGCGGGGCCGGTCCGCCGGGACCCGGGCCACCAGGTCGTGGAAGGGGCGCGAGCGCTCGTCGCCGTAACGCAGGTACGTCACCGGGTCCCACATGGCGCCTCCCAAACCGTACGTCCGTCTTGTTTACCGTACGGCCCGCCGCGCGGCCCGGCAAGCGGATCACTAGGCTCTGAGCCATGGAGCAGCGAACCTTCCCCCGGCTCGGGCGGGACGTCGGGGTGATCGGGCTGGGCGCCTGGCAGCTCGGCGCCGACTGGGGCACGGTCACCGAGGACGACGCGATGGGCGTACTCGCCGCCGCGGTCGACTCGGGCGTCTCCTTTCTCGACACCGCCGACGTCTACGGCGACGGGCGCAGCGAGCAGCTGATCGGCCGCTTCCTGCGCACCCGGGGAGACGCCGGCCTCACCGTGGCCACCAAGATGGGCCGGCGGGTGGAGCAGCGGCCCGAGGCGTACACCCTCGCGCACTTCCGGCAGTGGACCGACCGCTCCCGGCGCAACCTCGGCGTGGACACCCTGGACCTGGTGCAGCTGCACTGCCCGCCGACGGCGGTCTTCGCCGACGACGCGGTCTTCGACGCCCTCGACACGCTGGTCGCCGAGGAGCGCATCGCCGGGTACGGGGTCAGCGTGGAGACCTGCGCCGAGGCACTCACGGCGATCGCCCGACCCGGCGTGGCGAGCGTCCAGATCATCCTCAACGCCCTGCGGCACAAGCCCCTGGAGCGGGTGCTCCCCGCCGCCTCGGCCGCCGGGGTGGGCATCGTCGCCCGCGTGCCACTGGCCAGTGGCCTGCTCTCCGGCCGGTACGACGAGCACACCACCTTCGCCCCCGACGACCACCGGTCGTACAACCGGCGGGGCGAGGCGTTCGATGTCGGCGAGACCTTCTCCGGCGTCGACTTCGAGCGGGGTCTGGAGGCCGTCCGCCGGCTCGCGCCGCTGGTGGGGCCCGACCGCACGATGGCGCAGTTCGCGCTCCGCTGGGTCGTCGACTCCCCCGGCGTCACGGTGGTCATCCCCGGCGCCCGCGACGCCGCGCAGGCCCGGGCCAACACCGCCGCGGCGGGGCAACCGCCGCTGTCCGAGCGGGAGCGCACCGTCGTGGCGGAGGTCTACGACGATCTGGTCCGGCCGCAGGTGCACCACCGGTGGTGACCGGGGGGACCGGCACGGAGCCGGCACGGAGGGAGAACGCGATGAAGGGGTGGCTGGCCCTCACCCTCGGCCTGCTCGCCGTGGTGCTCGGCGCGGTCTGGACCGTCCAGGGCCTCGGCTACGTCGAGGGCAGCGTGATGACCGACCAGCGGATCTGGGCGGTCGTCGGCCCGGTCTCCGTCCTGGTCGGACTGGTGGTGATCTGGCTCGGCCTGCGCGCCCGCGCGCGCCGCTGACCGCCGGTCGACCGGACGTCTGGCGGCACCCGCCATCATGGACAGGGGAAAGCCCCGCATCCCGGGACGGGGTACGGGGCTTCACTGAGATCCGGGGGGCCGGATCACCCAATGGCCGGCGGCTGCCGACCGGCACCGCTCAGATGGGGCGGACCTGCTCGGCCTGCGGACCCTTCTGACCCTGGGCGATCTCGAACTCCACCCGCTGGTTCTCCTCCAGCGTGCGGTAACCGCTGGTCTGGATGGCCGAGAAGTGGACGAACACGTCAGCACCCCCGCCGTCGACGGTGATGAAGCCGAAGCCCTTGTCAGCGTTGAACCACTTCACGGTTCCCTGCGCCATGTGTATCTCCTTCTAAAACTGGCGGCCGAGCACGCCGTGCGGCCGATTGGCCGTTTTCGAGCAGCGGCGCCTGAGGCGGCCCCCATGAGGAGACTTCTCTCAACCCACGCCATCTCGCAACAGCGTGGATCAGCAAACCACGTGCGCAAAACTCTGCACAGACTACCGGACGAAATTCTCCGACATGTGACCTGACGGCTGCCGAAGATCCGCTGGGCGGGCGCTTGCCACCACGCGAAAGGCCCCCTCACCATCGATGCGGTGAAGGGGCCGGAACGCTTTTCCGCCGGTCAGTCGGGCCAGCGACCGGTGAACCGTCGTACGCCCACCGCTCCACCCCGGTCCACGGCCGCACGCACGGCCGAGAAGATCGCACCCTGCAACGCCGCGGCCGCCAGGACCTCCCCCCAGCCGCGGTCCTCGTCGGTGGCGCTGGGCGCCTCGCCGTCTCCCGCGGTCATCTGCCACACCTTCCGGAAGATGGCGCCCGCGACGGCACCGGCGGCGATGCCCATCAGCACGCCGACCGGCTTGTACGCGGCCTTCCCGATCCGGTTGCTCACCTGCGCCTCCGAATGATCATCAGTACGACCACGGCGACGACCGCACCAGCCGCCAACGCCGCGAACGGGGTCGGGTTGCGCTGTACGACCTCGCCCCTCTCCCGTGCCTGTGCCCGCGCCACCTGGGCCTTCTGCGCAGCCTGCCCGCGCATCCGGGCGACGGTCTGCGCGGCCTGCTCCCGCATCCGGTCCTTCGCCTGGTCCGCCGACGAACGCAGGCGGGCCTTCACGTCCGCCTTCGCGGCCAGCGCCTCCACGGTCTCGCCCAGCTCGACCCGGGTCCGCCGGATCTCCTCGCGGAGCGCCTCGGTGTCGCCGGGACCCCGCCCGTTTCCCGTCATGCCCGTCCCCTGTCCTTCACCGCGGCGGTGACGGTGTCCACGTCCGCGCGGACGCTGCGCACCGTCGCCTCCGGCATCGGCGGGACCGCCTGGCTGACCTGCTTCTTGCCGACCAGCGCCAGCACGCCGGCCACCGCGAAGAGCACCACCGCGACGATCAGGGCGGCCGCCCAGGCGGGCAGGACCAGGTCCAGCAACAGGATCGCGGTGGCGACCAGGGCACCGAGGCCGTAGAGCGCCAGCGCACCGCCGCCGCCGAAGAGGCCGATGCCGATGCCGGCGTGCTTGCCCTTCTGGGTCAGCTCCGCCCGGGCCAGGGCCAGTTCGTCGCGGACCAGACGGGAGACCTGCTCCGTGGCCCGCTGCACCAGCTCGGCGGTGGACGGCTCGCTCCCGTTTCGGGATGTGCGGGTATTCGCCACGTCAGCCATGCTGTCCTCCTTTCATCATCCCGCGCTGTATGCCCGGAGTCGCCCCCCGTCAATCCTTTCCCCGACGGGCGGACCGCCGTGTTCCCGGTGCCGGTTCGCCGGCCCCGGGGAGAAAGCAGAAGCGTCGCGCTGCAGGTCCCCACGAAACGCCCGGTCAAACTTCCCGGGCGGCCATATCCCTCCCCCACCACACCAAACGCCCTCAGATCCCCGAGGTCACGCCCGCACGCCGCGCCTCGCGGACATCTCGGCCGTGACGGCCTCGATCGGCACCCGGACTCGACGCCATTCCGGCCAACCCTGGACCTGCCTCCCAATCACCGGGACCGAAAGAGATCTTGGTAGGAAACGGCCCCTCCGGGGGCCATCCCGTACCAAGATCTCCCGCGAGTGAGCGGGATGTGATCCACTCCGCTTCACTGAGATCGGGGTGTCCCGGCGCGGGGAAGCCGCGACTTCAATGAAGTCGGGAGGCGCGCGGAGGCGCGGGGCCCCGGGCGCGGACCGTCCGGGTCCGGGCGGGGTGGGGTCAGCGGCGGGCTTCGGCGGGTTCGTCGGGGCCGACGAAGGCCTCGCTGCGGGCGTCGCCGTCGTCGCTGCCGCCGAACACCCGGGCACCGTCGGGCACCTCGCCGTCGGCCGGGCGGCGGACCGGGCGACGGGGTTGCACCCACTGCCAGGGCAGGTCGCCACCGGCGTCGCCGACCTCGGTCCGCAGGCGCGGCATGGCCGTGGGCCGGTGGTCACGGACCCAGGCGACCAGGTGCTCGCGGACGAGGCAGCGCAGGTCCCACAGGCTGCCGGCGTTGGCCGCGCTGACCAGCGCGCGAACCTTGACCGTGCCGCCGGTCGCGTCGGTGACCTGCAGGACGCAGACCCGCCCATCCCACAGCTCGCTGCTCTCCACCAGCTGGCGCAGCTCCTCCCGCATCGCCTGCACCGGGATCGCCCAGTCGACGTCGAACTCGGCCGTGCCGAGCACCGCCGCCTCGGTCCGGGTCCAGTTCTGGAACGGCGTGCTGGTGAAGTACGAGGTGGGCAGGATCAGCCGCCGGTCGTCCCAGATCTGGACCACCACGTAGCTGAGGGTCAGCTCCTCGATCCGACCCCACTCCCCCTCGACGACCACCACGTCGTCGAGGCGCACCGCGTCGCTGAAGGCGAGCTGGAGGCCGGCGAAGACGTTGCCGAGCAGGCTCTGCGCGGCCAGCGCCGCGACCACACCGACGACACCGGCACTGGTCAGCACGCCGGCGCCGATGCCCCGGACGGCCGGGAAGGTCATCAGCATCACGCCGATGGTCAGCACGACGATCACGGCGATGGTCAGCCGGCGCAGCAGCACCACCTGCGTCCGCACCCGCCGGGCGTGCCGGTTGTCCGGCACGTCCACCCGGAACCGGGCGAGCGCGGTGTCCTCGGCCACCACCAGCAGAGCGGCGACCAGCCACGCGGCGGTCGCTATCACGGCGAGCACCAGCAGGTGCAGGACCACCTGCCGCCACTGGGTGCCCACCGCGTACCCCGTGCTGAACCGGACGGCGAAGTGCACCGCCAGGACCGTCGCCGCGACCTGGAACGAGCGGTGCGCGTGCTGGGTGAGCTCGGTCATCAGCAGCGAGCGCCGGCCGAGACGCCGGATCACCCGGTGCACGACCTCCACCACGAACAGGGCGATCGCCGCCGCGGCGAGCACGGCGACGATCGTCCAGACGTACCTCTGCACGTGTTCTTCTCCCTCTTCGACCGGGCGACACAGCTTCGGGCAAAAGCCCCATGGTGCCCGGCGAACCCGGAATCGACCAGTGTCAGACCTTGCGGTACCGGGACTGGAGCAGACAGAACACGCCGAAGGCGGCGATGCCGAGGGCAACGATGGTGAGCAGGATTTGCCCGTACGACTGCTCGCGCAGCGTCCGCAGCGCGGCGTCGAGGCCCCGGGCCCTCTCCGGGTCGTAGTTCACCGCGGCCAGGATGATCAGCAGGCCGGAGATGCCGTACGCGACACCCTTGGAGACGTACCCGGCGATGCCCAGTCGGCGGGTCACCTTGCGGGTCCTCGGGTCCATCTCCCCGGTCTTCAGGTGCTTCTCGAAGCGCTTGACGAGGCCGTAGATGACCAGACCGACACCGATCGCGGCGAGCACCAGCCCGGCGAGGCCGACCAGCCAGCGACCGCCGGCGGACTCCATCGCCTTGCCAGTCAGCGCCTCCTGCTGGTCCGCGCTGTTGGAGCCGGCGTCCTTGAACACCTTGAACGCGGTCCACGCGAAGTACAGGTAGACGATCGTGCGGCCCACCGAGGCGAGCCGCTCCCAGATCCGTTCCTTGCCCTGCTCGACGCGGTGGCCGACGGCGGCCTCGAGGGCCTGCCAGATCGCCATGGCGAGCAGGCCGACGGCGATGGTGATAACGAGCACCTTGCCCAGCGGCTGGGCGGCGATGGTCCGCAGCGCACCGGACTGGTCGCCGTCGTCGGCGGGCTTCCCGAACGCGATCTGCAGGGCCAGCCAGGCGAACAGGAGGTGCACGACGCCGTAGCCGATGAAGCCGGCGCGGGCGAGGAGTTCCAGCCACCTGCTGTTCGCCGTACGGGCGGCGGTGGCTTCGGCGTTCCGGGTGAGAGACATGGCGCCTCAATCTCCGGATGCGAAGATTTCCAAACGTGGGCCACCGCCGCCCACCTGCTGTTCGAGCTGAATTACGGACGCGCCACGCGGATCGTGACGTTCTGGTCGGTAACGCTGTCGAGGGTCACGTTCAGGCCGGCCACCTCGGCGGCCTGCTGGCCGGTGGTCAGGGTGAGCTGCTCGCCGGCGACCTCGACGGTGACCTGGTCGTCCTGTGCGCCGACCAGCTTGGCCTCGACGCCGAGGATGTTCGCCTCGGCGTTGACGCCCCGGTCGAAGGTCACGGTGCAGGCGTCCAGGCCGCAGTCGGTGTCGGCGCCCTCGGAACTGCAACCGGCGAGCACGGCGACGCCGAGTGCCAGTCCGGCCAGCAGGCCGGCGGCCCGGCGGGTGGGGGTGAGAGGGGGGATCACGCGTCGGTTCGTCACGCCGCAAGGGTACGAGACGACGGCGACACCGTTAGGGTCCCGGCATGCCGTTCGACATCGCCCGCACCCGGGCCGCCTACCCCGCCCTGACCGAGGGCTTCGTCCACTTCGACGGCGCCGGCGGGACACAGACCGCCGCGCCCGTCGTCGACGCCGTGACCGACGCCATGCGGACCGCGATCGGCAACCGCAGCGCCGCGTTCACCCCCGGCCGCCGCTCGCTGGACCTGGTGTCCGCCGCCCGCTCGGCGGTCGCCGACCTCCTCGGCGCTGAGCCGGACGGCGTGGTCCTCGGGCCGAGCGCGACCGCGCTGACGTACACCCTGGCCCGGACCCTCGGCGCGACGTGGCGGCCCGGCGACGAGGTGGTGGTCTCCCGGCTCGACCACGACGCGAACGTGCGCCCGTGGGTGCAGGCCGCCGAGGCGGCCGGCGCGACCGTACGGTGGGCGGAGGTCGACCGGGCGACCGGCGAGCTGCCGGCCGGGCAGTACGCCGACCTGGTCGGTGAGCGGACCCGCCTGGTGGCGGTGACCGCCGGCAGCAACGCGATCGGCACCGTCCCGGACGTGGCGGCGATCGCCAAGACCGCCCACGCGGCCGGCGCGCTGGTCTGCGTCGACGGGGTGCACTCGGTCCCGCACGGCCCGACCGACCTGGCGGCGCTGGGCGCGGACGTGCTGGTCACCAGCGCCTACAAGTGGTCCGGGCCGCACCTGGCCGCGATGGTCGCCGACCCGGCCGTGTGGGACCGGCTGCGGCCGGAGAAGCTGCTGCCCTCCTCCGACGCGGTGCCGGACCGCTTCGAGTACGGCACGCCGAGCTTCCCGCTGCTCGCCGGTGTCGCCGCCGCGGTGGACCACCTGGCCGGGCTGGACCCGGAGGCCACCGGCGGACGGCGTGAGCGGCTGCGCGCCGGGCTGGCGGCCGCGCAGGCGTACGCGGAGTCGCTGCTGGAGCGGCTGCTCACCGGCCTGGCCGCGCTGCCGGGCCTGACCGTGCTCGGCTCACCGGCCCGGCGCTGCCCGACCGTGTCCTTCCGCCTCGCCGGGCAGTCGCCGCAGCGGACCCAGGAGGCGCTGGGCGCGGCCGGGTTCTGCCTGTCGGCGGGCGACTACTACGCCTACGAGTACTTCCGCATGATGGGCCTGCGGGAGCAGGGCGGTGCGGTGCGGGCCAGCATCTACCACTACAACACCGCCGACGAGGTGGACCGGTTGCTCACCGAACTGGACCGGCTGACCGGCGGTGGGCGCACAATGGCCGGGTGAGCACCCTGGTCGAGGACAACCCCGCCAAGCACCGCTTCGAGATCCTGGTCGACGACGCGCTGGCCGGATTCACCGCCTACCTGCCCCGGGGCGAGGTGCTGGTCTTCACGCACACCGAGGTGGACGAGAAGTTCCAGAACATGGGCGTCGGCGCGGCCCTGGTCCGGGGCACCCTCGACCAGCTGCGGGAACGTGGCACGAAGCTGGTGCCGCGCTGCCCCTTCGTGGCCGCGTTCATCGAGCGCCACCCCGAGTACCGGGACCTCGTCACCACCCAGCCCTGAGGCCGCGCCGGCTCACCGCCCGCCGGTGAGAAGCTCGGCGGCGGCCCGGCCCCCCGCGCCCCCCGCGCCCCCCGCGCCCCCCGCGCCCCCCGCGCCCCCCGCGCCTGCCGCGCCAAGATCGTGCTATTTCATGGATGTAGTGGCATCCGGCCGCGAGGGAGGCCACTACATCCACGATCGAGCACGATCTTGCGGCGCGGCGGCGCGGCGGCGCGGCGGCGCGGCGGCGCGGCGGCGCGGCGGCGCGGCGGCGCGG
>NZ_JBFAMU010000227.1:0-8012 GCF_040656655.1 Micromonospora sp. NPDC049799 | reverse complement strand
CACCGCCGACATCGGCCGGCTGACCCTCGGCGGCGACCTGTCCCGCGCGGTCGCCGACCACGAGTTCACGGTGAACTTCCAGCCCATCGTCGACCAGCCGGAACGCGCCCTCGCCGCCGCTCTGCTGCCGTGGCTCCGCGCGGGTGAGCCGGAACGGGCCGCCGCGGCGCACGTGCGGGCGTACCGGCGGCACCGGCGGGAGCCGTCCGCCTTCGGCGCTCTCGCCGCGCACCTGCGGTGGTGCGCGCTGGCCGGGCACCCCGGGCGGGGCCTGGACATCCTCGCCGAGCAGTTGCCCCGGCTGGACGGGCCGACCGACGACCTGGCCGCGATGGAGTTCGCCGCCGCCGGGGCGCTGGTCTGCGCGGTGGCCGGCGAGGCGGGACTGGGCGCACGTCGGGTGCCCCGTCCGGCGTACGGGGACCGGCCGGCCGCCGAGGTCGACGTCGCCACGCTGGGCGCGACACTGCTGGACCTGGCCACCGGGCTGGCCGGCAGCTTCGACGCCCGCAACGGCACCGGCCACCAGTCCGGGCGGATCGCCGCCTGGCTCACCGAGCGGGCCCTCGCCGCGCCGGTCCCGCTGCCACCGGAGGAGGACCCGGCCCACGCGGAGCACGCCCACGACGGGCCGGACGACGCACCGGCGGACGACGACCTGGCACCGCTCACCCTCGGGCTGATCACCGCCGCGCTGGACCGGCGCGGGGACCACTACGCGGTGGACGCGGCGGGCACCGTGGTCGGCCGGTGGGGTGCGGCGCTGATCCAGTTCCGTACCGCCGGGGAGCATGGCGAGGTCCTCCAGGCGCGGTGCGTCGCGAGCCGCCGACTCCCGACCGTCCGGCTGACCGAGGCGTACGCCTTCTGCAACGCGTGGAACCACGACCGGCTGCTGCCGAAGGCGTACGTGCACGACCTGGGGGCTCAGCTGGTGCTGGCCGGCGACGTCAGCACCGACCTGGGGCACGGGGTGGCCCCGGCGCAGCTCACCGTGCTGATCGACGCGGCGGTCCGGACCGGGGTCGCGTACGCCGACGCGGTGGCCGCCCTGCCCTGACCCACGCGGCGGCGGTGAGGTCCGGAAGTCGCTCGACCGGCCGGCCGACCGGCTGGTGGACTACCCGCATGACGACCTCCACCCGCGACCGTGCCCTGCTCCTCCACGACCTGCACCGCCCCGGCTCCCCGCTCGTGCTCCCCAACGCGTGGGACGTGGCCACCGCCCGGATCGTCGCCGCCTGCGGTGCGGCGGCGGTCGCCACCACCAGTGCCGGGGTCGCGTGGAGCCTCGGCCGGCCGGACGGCGACGTGCTGGACCGGGAGTCGGCGGTGGCGGCCGTGGCCCGGATCGCCGCCGCGGTCACCGTCCCGGTCACCGCCGACATCGAGAGCGGGTTCGGGGCCGATCCGGCCGGCGTCGCCGAGACGGTGGCCGGGGTGCTCGCCGCCGGGGCGGTCGGCGTCAACATCGAGGACGCCCGTCCGGATGGGGCGGATCCCCTGCGGACCGTCGACGACCAGTGCGCGCGGCTGCGGGCGGCCCGGGAGGCGGCGGACGCGGCCGGGGTTCGGCTGTTCGTCAACGCCCGCGTCGACATCTACCTGCGCGCGTTCGGTGCCGCAGAGGACCGGCTGGCCGAGACGCTGCGCCGGGCTGCGGCGTACCGAGCCGCGGGCGCGGACGGGATCTTCGTGCCGGGTGTCGCGGACCCGGCGACCATCGGTGCGCTGGTGGCCGGCATCGACGCGCCGGTCAACGTGCTCGCCGGCCCCGGTTCGCCCCCGGTCGGAGTCCTGGCCGAGCTGGGAGTGGCCCGGGTCAGCCTCGGCGCGAACCTGGCCGAGGCCGCGTACGGCCTGGTGCGGCGAGCCGCGACGGAGGCCCTCACGCGGGGCTCGTACGACGCGCTGTCGGATCCCCTGCCCTACGGTGAGCTGAACGCGCTGTCGGCCTGAGCCGCGGACGCCGGCGGGCCCGGTCCTGCGGGACCCGCCGGCGTCCGACGCGGCTACGGTGTGCCCTGGTTACCCGTGGTGACCAGGGTGAGGCCGTTGACCTCCAGGATCTCGGCGAGCGGCTGGAAGAAGGTGGCACCGCCCCGGGTGCAGTCCCCGGAGCCGCCGGAGGTGACGCCCTGCGCCTGGTCCCCGGAGATCCACGAGCCGCCGGAGTCGCCGGGCTCCGCGCAGACGTTGGTCCTGACCAGGCCGGTGACGGTTCCCTCGGGGTAGCGCACCGTCGCGTTGCGGGCCTGCACGGTCCCGCAGCGGGCGCCGGTGGTGGAGCCGGAACGGCAGATCGAGGCACCCACCGGCACCTCCTGCGCGCCGGCCACCGGCACCGTCCCGCCGTTGAAGTCGTTCACCACCGGCTGCGGCGTCCAGGCGTTGTTGGTCTCGACGAACGCCCAGTCGTCGCCGGGGAACGAGGAGGCGCGGAAGACACCCTGGCCGACGCCGTTCGCCCCGGCCGTCCGGGAACCCTCCTGGCCGCAGTGACCGGCGGTGACGAAGCCGCCGACCACCGAGAAGCCGACCGAGCAGCGACCCGAGCCGTCGATCGTGAACGGGTCACCACCCCGGACGTCGAACAGCAGCCGCGGCGACTCCGCCGTGGCGTCCACCCGGACCGCCTGCCGGGGCACGCCGGTCCGGTCGACCAGCCGCCACGCGGCGTCCTGGGCGCCCGGCTGGGCGAGCACCACGAGGGAGTTGTCGGCGACGTCGACGTACCAACCGGCCACCGCGTCGGACGCCGACGCACCGGCCCGGTCCAGTCGGGTCTTCCACGCGTCGAGCTGGCCGACACCCCGCTGGACCACCTTCGGCACCGCACCGGCGGCACGGACCCGCTCCGCGTCGGCCCGGTCGGCGACCGCGACGTTGAGCGTCGTGCCGTCCGCGCCGAGCCAGCTGCCGCCGTAGTCGGCGCCCAGCTCCGTCCGCAGGTCGGCGACCACCCCGGTCGCCCACCGCTCGGTCTTCAGCCGCGCCGCCGCCTGCCCGGCGCTGAGCGAGAGGTCGCGGCGCATCGCGTCGACCACCTCCGGCGCGACGCCCCCGGGCGCCGGCTGCGCCGACCCGCCCGGCGGGGTCGTGCCCTCACCGGCGAACGACGGCAGGGTCACCGCCGCCGCGGCTCCCACCGTCACGACCATCACGCCGATGGCTGTCATCCGTCTGCGGTCCATCCGCCACGCTCCTCCCGGCCGGCGCGGTCACGCCTGCCGGTCGGGAGTACGGACACGACGCCCGGAAGGTTGAATCGACCCTCGACGATCGCACGACACCGGCCCGCCCCCCGAGGGGAGGCGGGCCGGTGGACGAGCGGAGGTCAGACCTCCACGACGGTCGGGACGATCATGGGCCGACGCCGGTACGCGTCGTTGACCCACCGCCCCACCGTGCGCCGGACGATCTGCTGGAGCTGGTGCGGGTCGGTGATGCCGTCCGCGGCGGCCCGGTTCAGCGCCTCGGTGACCAGCGGGATCACCGGGCTGAACGCCTCCGGGTCCTCGGAAAAGCCCTTCGCCGACAGGGTCGGACCGCCGACCACCTTGCCGGTGACCGAGTCCACCACCACGGTGGTGGCGATGAAGCCACCGTCGCCGAGGATCCGCCGCTCGGTGAGCAGCGACTCGCTCACGTCACCGACGGCGAGGCCGTCCACGTAGACGTACCGGCTCTTCACGTGGCCGACCAGGCTGGCCCGGCCCTCGACGAGGTCGACCACGTCGCCGTCCTCGCAGAGCACCACCCGGTCCGGCGCCACACCGGACTCGATGCCGAGCCGGGCGTGCGCCCGCAGGTGCCGCCACTCGCCGTGCACCGGCATGAGGTTGCTCGGGCGGACCACGTTGAGCAGGTAGAGCAGCTCGCCGGCCGGGGCGTGCCCGGACACGTGGACCTTGGCGACGTCCTTGTGCACGACGACCGCGCCGGCCCGGGCCAACCGGTTGATCACCCGGTAGACGGAGGTCTCGTTCCCCGGCACCAGCGAGGACGCCAGCACCACGGTGTCGCCCGGCGCGATGGTGATGTGCCGGTGGTCCCCGCTGGCCATCCGGCCGAGGGCGCTCATCGGCTCACCCTGCGAGCCGGTGGACATCAGCACGATCTGCTCGGGCGGGAGGTTGGTGGCCTCCTCGATGCCGATGACCAGCCCGGCCGGGATGTTCAGCAGGCCCAGGTCCCGCGCGATGCCCATGTTGCGGACCATCGACCGGCCGATCAGGGCGACCTTGCGGCCGTGCTCGGCCGCGGAGTCGAAGACCTGCTGCACCCGGTGCACGTGGGAGGCGAACGAGGCGACGATGATCCGCCCCTTGGCCTTCGCGAAGATCGAGTCGAGCACGGGCCCGATCTCCCGCTCCGGGGTGACGAAGCCGGGGATCTCCGCGTTGGTGGAGTCCGACAGCAGCAGGTCCACGCCCTCGGCGCCGAGCCGGGCGAACCCGGCCAGGTCAGTGATCCGCCCGTCCAGCGGGAGCTGGTCCATCTTGAAGTCACCGGTGTGCAGCACCAGGCCGGCCGGCGTACGGATGGCCACCGCCAGGGCGTCCGGGATCGAGTGGTTGACCGCGAAGAACTCGCACTCGAACGGCCCGAGCCGCTCCCGACCCCCCTCCCGCACGGTCAGCGTGTACGGCTGGATCCGCCGCTCGGCGAGCTTCGCCTCGACCAGGGCCAGGGTGAACTGCGAGCCGACCAGCGGGATGTCCGGCTTGTGGGCGAGCAGGTACGGCACCGCGCCGATGTGGTCCTCGTGACCGTGGGTGAGCACGATCGCCTGTACGTCGCCGAGCCGGTCCAGGATCGGGGCGAAGTCCGGCAGGATCAGGTCGACGCCGGGCTGCTCGACGTCCGGGAAGAGCACCCCGCAGTCGACGATGAGCAGCTTGCCGTCGTACTCGAAGACGGTCATGTTCCGACCGATGGCGCCGAGCCCTCCGAGCGGGATGATCCGCAGCCCACCCTCCGGCAGCGGCGGGGGCATGTCCGCCTCGATGTGCGCCTCGGTCACGCGTCCACCTCATTCTGCGACGCCGTTACCCGGCGTCCGTCGTGTCGTTCGATCATCAGGGCAGTTCCAGACCCGCCGCCGCGCAGTCGGCGCGGAGCTGGGCCATTTCGTCCTCGGTGGCGTCCACCATCGGCGGGCGCACCGGCCCGGCCGGCAGCCCGCGGGCCGCCAGGCCCGCCTTCACCAGGATCACGCCCTGCGTCCGGAAGATCCCGGTGAACAGGGGCAGCAGCCGCCGGTGCAGGCTGAGCGCGGTCGAGGTGTCCCCCGCGTCGTACGCCTCGATCATCCGCTTCGTGAGCGCGCCGGTGAAGTGGGTCGACGTGCCGACCACGCCCACCGAACCGACGGCCAGCGCCGGCAGGGTCAGCGAGTCCTCACCGCTGTAGAAGGCGAGGTCGGTGCGGCTGGTCACCCAACTGGTGGCGGTCAGGTCGCCCTTGGCGTCCTTCACCGCCACGATCCGCTCGTGCCCGGCCAGGCGGACCAGCGTCTCGGTGTCGATCGGCACACCCGCGCGGTGCGGGATGTCGTAGAGCATCATCGGCAGGCCGCTGGCGTCGGCGACGGCGGTGAAGTGGCGCAGCAGGCCGCTCTGCGGCGGCTTGTTGTAGTACGGCGTCACCACGAGCAGCCCGTGCGCGCCGGCCTTCTCCGCCCCGGCGGCCAGCTCGATGGTGTGCCGGGTGTCGTTGGTGCCCACCCCGGCCACCACCTGCGCCCGGTCGCCCACGGCCTCCACGACGGCCCGGATCAGGCGCTCCTTCTCCGCGTCGGTGGTGGTCGGCGACTCGCCGGTGGTGCCGTTGACCACCAGCGCGTCGTTGCCCTGCTCGTCGACCAGGTACGTCGCCAGCCGCGCGGCGCCGTCGAGGTCGAGCGAGCCGTCGGCGGTGAACGGGGTCACCATTGCCGTCAGCAGCCGCCCGAAGGGGCGGGACACCGCCCGGGCGGAAGTGTCAGGGTGGTCGTGCGTCATGCCACCAACCTAGCGGACGACCAGCGACCCCCTGGCGGGGAAGGGCTCAGGACTGCTCGGCGTGCGGGCTCGCCGCCACCTCGGTGCCGTCGGGCAGGGTCGAGACGACGAAGTCGGCGAAGACGTTCGGCGCGACCCGCTGGAGCTGGCGCAGGCACTCCACGGCCAGCTCGCGGATCTCCACGTCGGCGTGCTCGGTGGCGCGCATGGCGATGAAGTGCCGCCAGGCGCGGTAGTTGCCGGTGACCACGATCCGGGTCTCGGTGGCGTTGGGGAGCACGGCGCGCGCCGCCTGCCGGGCCTGCTTACGGCGCAGCGTCGGATTGGGCTCGTCGGCGAAGCGCTGCTCCAGGCCCTCCAGCAGCTCGGTGTACGCCCGCACGCTGGCCTCGGCGGCCTCGACGAACTTCTTGTGCAGCTCCGGGTCCTCGGCGATCACGGTCGGCTCGACCATGGCGGCGTCCCGCTCGGGCACGTACCGCTGGGACAGCTGCGAGTACGAGAAGTGCCGGTGCCGGATCAGCTCGTGGGTGAACGACCGGGACACCCCGGTGAAGTAGAAGCTCACCGAGCCGTGCTCCAGCACGCTGAGGTGGCCGACCTCCAGGATGTGCGCGAGGTAGCCGGCGTTGGTGGCGGTGGCCGGGTTCGGCTTCTTCCAGCTCTGGTAGCAGGCCCGGCCGGCGAACTCGGCGAGGGCCTGGCCGCCCTCGGCGTCGGTCGACCACGGCACGTCGTCCGGCGCCTCGAACTGGGTCCACGCGACGAGCTTCACCTGGGGCTGCACCATGTCCGGCATGCCTCGGACTGTAGTGGCGGGCACCCGCGCGACCCAAGCCAGGCTCGCCGGCTGCAACGTCGATCACGCGCCCGACGCGACGAGGCGTCAGACGTAGAGCGAGGTGAACGGGGCCCAGGGCAGGTTGCGCAGCACCGAGAAGGCGAACCACACGGCCAGGAAGCCGCCGAGCACCTTCGGGCTGAGCCGCAGCTCGGGAAGGCGCCAGCCGAAGGCCTGTTTCCCGGCCCATGCCACGAACAGGTAGGCCAGGAACGGCGCGGTGAAGACGAACAGGAAGTGGTGCCGTGCGGCAGCCGGCAGGTCGGCGTTCAGCAGGTACCACAACGCGCGGGTGCCGCCGCACCCCGGGCAGTCCAGCCCCGTGGTCAGCTTGAGCAGGCAGGTCGGTGCGGCGTCCGGCGCGGACCGGGTCGGATCGCTGACCAGCGTGTACGCGATGCCGAGACCGACACAGCCGACGGCGGCCAGGGGCACCGCCCAGCGGGGTGCCCGGTCGTAGAGCCGGACCACGAAGCGGGTCAGCCGGTCCTGCTCGGGCGCCGGATACTGGTAGGCCGTCGGCACCGGGCCCGCCGGCCAGCCGGCCGGAGCACCGGGGTCGGCCGCGTCGGCGGACGAGGGCGGCTGGAGGGCCGGTCGGTCAACGCGCGTCACACCGCTCACCGTACACCGGAGACACCAGCCAGGGCGGCGGCCAGCGGCGCGGCCAGATCGCCGGCGGCGGGCGGCGCCACGGCGTCCAGGCCGAGCCAGCCAGCGAGCCGGTGCAGCTCGGCGGCGAGCGCCACGGCGGTCTCGCCGGGGTCGACGCCGGGCTCGACCCAGGCCGCCGGCACGAGCAGCACACCCGCCCGGCGGTCGGCCTTGAGGTCCACCCGTGCGGTGAACCGCTCCCCCTGCAGGAACGGCAGCACGTAGTAGCCGTACACGCGCTGCGGCGCGGGCACGTAGATCTCGATCCGGTAGCTGAAGCCGAAGAGCCGCTCGGTGCGCGCCCGCTCCCAGACCAGCGGGTCGAAGGGGCTGACCAGGGTGGCGGCCCGCACCCACCGGGGCAGCCGAGCCCCGGCGTGCAGCCAGGCCGGTTGCCGCCAGCCCTGCACGGTGACCGGCAGCAGCTCCCCGGCCTCGGCCAGCTCGGCGATCGCCGCCCGCGCCCCGGCCACCGGCAGCCGGAAGTAGTCCCGCAGCTCGGGCTCCGCCGC
>NZ_JBFAMU010000226.1:0-8123 GCF_040656655.1 Micromonospora sp. NPDC049799 | reverse complement strand
CCACCAGCGCGTCGGTGCCCTCGGAGTCCAGGCGGGTGCCGACGTACCAGGCCGCGCCGTCGCCGACGGCGTGCCGCGTCACCGCCGGCACGCCCGGCAGCGGCCCGTCGGCGTACGCGGCGAGCACCTCGGCGCCCTCGGCGTGCAGCCACTCGGTCCACACGTCGACTGTCGAGCCGTCGTCGAGGTGGACCCGCTCCCCCGCCCGCAGCGGGAAGAACTCCTCGGTACGCACACCGAGCAGCTCGCGGAACGCTCCCGGGTAGCCGCCGAGGCGGATGTGGTCGTTCTCGTCGACGATGCCGCTGAAGTACGTGACCAGCGCGGTGCCGCCGGCGGCGACGAACGCGCGCAGCGCCTCGGCGTGCGCGTCGCGGACCAGGTAGAGGGTCGGGACCAGGACCAGCCGGTAGCGCGACAGGTCGACCGAGGGATGCACCACGTCGGCGGTGATCCCGGCCCGGAACAGCGCGCCGTGCAGGGCGGTGAGCCGGTCGGCGTATGTGACGTCGACGCTGGGGTGCGAGTCCAGCTCGGCGCCCCACCACGCCTCGAAGTCGAACAGGATCGCCACCTCGGCGTCGACGCGGCTGCCGATCACCTCGGAGATCGCGGCCAGGTCCGCGCCCAACCGGCAGACCTCCCGGAAGACCTTCGTTTCGGGCCCGGCGTGCGGGAGCAGCGCCGAGTGGAACTTCTCCGCACCGGCGCGCGAGGCCCGCCACTGGAAGAAGAGCACGCCGTCGGCGCCGCGCGCCACGTGCGCGAGGCTGTTGCGGCGCAACTGCCCCGGGGTCTTCGCGACGTTGCGGGGCTGCCAGTTGACCGCGCTGGTGGAGTGCTCCATCAGCAGCCAGGGGTCCCCGCCGGCGACGCCGCGGGTGTGGTCGGCGGCGAGTGCCAGCCCGAGGTGGGAGTCCGGGTCGGCGGCGGTGAGGTAGTGGTCGTTGGAGACGATGTCCACGTCGGACGCCCAGGAGTGGTAGTCCAGGTACTTGATGCCGGTGCCGATCATGAAGTTCGTGGTGACCGGCTGCCGGACCAGGCGGTCGAGCACCGTCCGCTCGGCGCGCAGCTGGGCCCGCTGCTCGTCGGAGGAGAAGCGCAGGAAGTCCAGCTGCTGGGTCGGGTTGGCGAAGGTCGGGGCGAGCCGGGGCGGGTTCACCTCGGCCCAGTCGCCGTACCGCTGGCTCCAGAACGCGGTGCCCCAGGCGGCGTTGAGGCCGTCCAGGTCGCCGTACCGCTCGCGCAGCCAGTGGCGGAACGCCTCGGCGCTGACGTCGCAGTAGCAGTGCACGTTGTGGCAGCCCAGCTCGTTGGAGACGTGCCACATGACGACGGCCGGGTGCTCGGCGTACCGGGTGGCGACGGCCTCGACCAGGGCGAGCGACCGGTCCCGGAACACCGGCGAGCTGGGGCAGTACGCCTGGCGTCCGCCGGGCCACAGGATCGCGCCGTCGGCGCGGCGGGGAAGGGTCTCCGGGTGCCGGTGGGCGAGCCACGGCGGCGGGCTGGCGGTGGCGGTGGCCAGGTCGACGGCGATCCCGCCGCCGTGCAGCGTGTCGATCGCGCGGTCGAGCCAGCCGAAGTCGAACTCGCCGGGGGCGGGCTCCAGCAGGGCCCAGGAGAAGATGCCGACCGACACCAGGTTGACCCCGGCGCGGCGCATCAGTTCGACGTCCTCGGCCCACGTCGCTTCGGGCCACTGCTCCGGGTTGTAGTCGGCGCCGTACCAGATCCGGTCGCCCTGCCATCGCCGCATGGCTGCAGAGCGTGCCCCGACCTGCGAGGCAAGTCAACAGTTTCCAACATCGACATCGTTTCCAACGTTTACCTGATTACAGCCTTGTCACGACTGGGTTATTCGCGCCAGCCGCCCCTCTTGACAGCGCGGGAAGGGCGAGTAGTTTCAGGCGCCACTGGCAGTTCGTGTTTGCCAATGTGGATTCGCGATGGATCCGGATGTGGGATCACGAATGGCCGGCCCGCCACCCCGTCACGGCCCTCGGGCGCAGCGCACCTCTTCATCCGCAGGAGGCACCATGTCCCGTCCCCGATCCCAAGCCGAGTACCTGGCCCGGCTCGTACCCCCCTCCGTCGCCGGCCTCCGCCGCCGCTCGGTGCTCGCCGGGGCCGCCGGCGCCGGCGCCCTGCTCGGCACCGGTCTGCTCGCCGGCTGCGGCGGCGACTCCGACTCCGGCGGGTCGGGGTCCAAGACGGTGTCGCTCGGGTCGAACCAGTCCGACCCGAAGCCCAAGGAGGTGATCGCGAAGGTCGTCGACGGTTTCCAGACGTCCTCCGGCCTCCAGGTCGCGGTCAACACCGTCGACCACAACACGTACCAGGAGAACATCAACAACTACCTGCAGGGCAAGCCGGACGACGTGTTCATGTGGTTCGCCGGCTACCGGATGCGGTTCTTCGCCGCCAAGGGCCTCGCCGGGGACGTCAGCGACGTCTGGGGCAAGCTCTCGGGGCAGTCGGAGGCGTTCAAGAAGGCGTCCACCGGCGACGACGGCAAGCAGTACTTCGTGCCGTCGTCGTACTACCCGTGGGCGGTCTTCTACCGCAAGTCGGTCTGGCAGCAGAACGGCTACCAGGTGCCGACGACGCTCGACCAGCTCACCGCGCTCTCCGCCGAGATGAAGAAGGACGGCCTCGCCCCGATCGCCTTCGCCGACAAGGACGGCTGGCCGGCGATGGGCACCTTCGACATCCTCAACCTGCGCATCAACGGCTACCAGTTCCACGTCGACCTGATGGCCGGCAAGGAGTCCTGGACCTCCGACAAGGTCAAGAAGGTCTTCGACACCTGGCGCGGGCTGCTCCCCCTGCACCAGCCGGACTCCCTCGGCCGGACCTGGCAGGAGGCGGCCCAGTCGTTGCAGCAGAAGAAGAGCGGCATGTACCTGCTCGGCCTCTTCGTCGCCCAGCAGTTCAACGCCGACGAGCAGGACGACCTGGACTTCTTCACCTTCCCGGAGATCGACCCGGCGATCGGGGCCAAGGCCCTGGACGCGCCGATCGACGGCTACATGATGGCGCGCAAGCCCAAGGAGGAGGAGAACGCCAGGAAGATGCTGGAGTACGTCGGCTCGAAGGCGGCGGCGGACATCACCGTCAAGAACGACCCCAGCACCCTGGTGGCCAACACCGAGGCCGACACCAGCGGCTACACGGCGCTGCAGAAGAAGGCCGCCGAGTTGGTCGGCTCGGCCACCGAGATCGCGCAGTTCCTCGACCGCGACACCCGCCCCGACTTCGCCTCGACGGTGATCATCCCGGCGATCCAGCAGTTCATCAAGAACCCGGCCGACATCGACGGCCTCGTCAACAGCATCGAGAACCAGAAGAAGTCGATCTTCACCGAGTGACGAGACGGCGAGAGGGGAAGGACACCGTGTCCGACCTGCCCCTGATCCAAGCGGATCGCGCCGTGCCGCCGCCGGCCGCGACCACCACCTCCACGGGTGGTCGCGGCCGCCGGCTACGGCTCCTGTCCCGCACCGACCGCGTGGTCATCACGCTGATGGTGCTCGTACCGCTGCTGCTCGTCGTCGGCCTCGTCTGGCTGCCGTCCGTCGCCACCGTGCTGCTCTCCGGCACCGACTGGGACGGCATCGGCCCGGTCAGCGAGATCGAGTGGGTCGGCGGGCGCAACTACTCCGACGTCATCAACATCTACCCGCCGTTCGTCCCCGCCGTGCAGAACAACCTGCTCTGGCTGGTGGCGCTCTTCGTGGTGGCCACGCCGATCGGCATGTTCCTGGCCGTCATGCTGGACAAGGAGATCCGCGGCAGCCGGTTCTACCAGACCGCGCTCTACCTGCCGGTCGTGCTCTCCCTGGCGCTGATCGGCTTCATCTGGCAGCTGATCTACTCCCGCGACCAGGGCCTGCTCAACGCCGTGCTCGGCACGAGCGTCGACTGGTACGGCGACCCGGACGTGAACATCTGGGCGGTGCTGTTCGCCGCCGGCTGGCGGCACGTCGGCTACATCATGCTGCTGTACCTGGCCGGGTTGAAGGGCGTCGACCCGTCACTGCGGGAGGCCGCCGCCGTGGACGGCGCGTCGGAGACCAGCACCTTCTTCAAGGTCGTCTTCCCGGTGCTGCGTCCGATCAACATCATCGTGCTGGTGGTGACGGTGATCGAGTCGCTGCGCGCCTTCGACCTGGTGTGGGTCATCAACAAGGGCCGCAACGGGTTGGAACTGATCTCCGCGCTGGTCACCTCCAACGTGGTGGGCGAGGCCAGCCGGATCGGCTTCGGGTCGGCGCTGGCCACCATCATGCTGGTCGTGTCGCTGCTGTTCATCACCGTCTACCTGGCCACCGTGATGCGGGAGGACCGCCGATGAGCACCGCGACGATGCCGGCACGCGAGACGGCGGACCGGACACCCGCCCCGGCGCGGCGGCCCCTGCGGCCGGCTCGGGTGGTCCTGCACCTGTTCCTCGCCGCGGTGGCGATCGGCTGGCTGTTCCCGATCCTGTGGGCGGTGCTGACCTCCCTGCGGTCCTACGAGTACACCGCCGCCAACGGGTACGTCTCGTTCGGCGGCTGGACGTTCGACAACTACGTCACCGCGTGGCAGACCGCCGAGTTCGGCAAGCACTTCCTCAACTCCGCGTACATCACCGTGCCGGCCGTGCTGCTGACGCTCTTCCTCGCCTCGATGGTGGCGTTCGTCATCGCCCGGTTCAGCTGGAAGACCAACATCGTCCTGCTCGGCCTGTTCACGGCGGCGAACCTGCTGCCCCAGCAGGCCCTGCTGATCCCGCTGTTCCGGCTGTTCACCCAGGTGCCGTTGCCGGCGTTCATGAGCGACTCCGAGCTGCTCTACGACAGCTACTGGGGGTTGATCCTGGTCAACGTCGCCTTCCAGTGTGGTTTCTGCGTGTTCGTGCTCAGCAACTACATGAAGGCGCTGCCCCGGGACCTGTACGAGGCGGCGATGGTCGACGGGGCGAGCATCTGGCGGCAGTACTGGCAGGTCACCATGCCGCTGTGCCGGCCCGCCCTGGCGGCCCTGGCCACGCTGGAGGTGACCTGGATCTACAACGAGTTCTTCTGGGCCACCGTGCTCATGCGCACCGGCGACAAGTTCCCCGTCACCAGCTCACTGAACAACCTGCGCGGCGAGTTCTTCACCGACAACAACCTGGTCTCGGCCGGCTCGGTGCTGGTCGCGATCCCCACCCTGGTGGTCTTCTTCCTGCTGCAGAAGCAGTTCGTCCGGGGGCTCACCCTGGGTGCGTCCAAGGGCTGAGGGCCATACCCCTCCGGATCCCGCCGAGAGATGGTGCCCATGTCGATCCCGACCATCGTCCACCTCCGTCGCGCCCGGACGAGCCTGGTGCTCGACGGGCGCGGCCCCGGGCTCCCCCGCGTCGTGCACTGGGGCGCGGATCTCGGCCCGGTGCCGGCCGACGACCTGCCCGGCCTGGTCGACGCGACCGTCCCGCCGGTGGTGCCGAGCAGTTTCGACGCGCCGACCGTGCTGTCGGTGCTGCCCGAGGCGGGCGCCGGCTGGAGTGGGCGTCCGGCGCTGGCCGGGCACCGTGACGGCACCGCCTGGTCCACCGCCTTCCATCTCGACGGACTGGACGTCGAGGACCCCGAGGAGGGGACCGCCCGGGCCATCGTCCGGGCCTCCGACGCCGACGCGCAGCTGTCCCTGACCGTCGAGATCGACCTCGACCCGACCGGCCTGCTGCTGCTGCGGCACCGGCTGCGCAACGACGGCGTCACCCCGTACGAGCTGCGGGAGCTCGCCCCCGTCCTGCCGGTGCCGGCGGTCGCCACCGAACTGCTCGACCTGACCGGCCGGTGGTGCCGGGAGCGGAGCCCGCAGCGGCATCCGTGGCCGATGGGCACCTGGGTGCGGGAGGGCCGGCACGGGCGGACCGGGCACGACGCGACCCTGCTCCTGGTCGCCGGGACGGCCGGGTTCGGCTTCGGCCACGGCGAGGTGTGGGCGGTGCACACCGCGTGGAGCGGTGACCACGTGACCTTCGCCGAGCGACGTCCCACCGGCGAGTCCACCCTGGGCGGCGGCGAGCTGCTGGCCCCCGGCGAGGTGGTGCTGGCCCCGGGCGCCGAGTACGCCACCCCACTCCTCTACGCCGCCTTCTCCGACGACGGCCTGGACGGGCTGAGCGACGTCCTGCACACCCACCTGCGGGCCCGCCCGAGTCACCCGCGTACGCCCCGGCCGGTCACCCTCAACGTCTGGGAGGCCGTCTACTTCGACCACGACCTGGCACGGCTGACCGCCCTCGCCGACCACGCGGCCGAGGTCGGGGTGGAGCGGTTCGTCCTCGACGATGGCTGGTTCCGGGGCCGGCGGCACGACCGGGCCGGACTCGGCGACTGGTTCGTCGACACCGACGTCTGGCCGGACGGGCTGCATCCGCTGATCGACCACGTGACCGGGCGGGGACTCCGGTTCGGGCTGTGGGTCGAGCCGGAGATGGTGAACCCGGACTCGGAGACGTTCCGCGCCCACCCGGAGTGGGTGCTGTCGGTGCCCGGCCGGTTCCCGCCGGAGTGGCGGCACCAGCAGGTGCTCGACCTCGCCCACCCGGACGCGTACGCGTACCTGCTCGGACGGCTGGACGCGATCCTCACCGAGCATCCCGGGATCAGCTACCTCAAGTGGGACCACAACCGGGACCTCACCGAGGCGGGTCACCACGGCCGCCCCGGGGTGCACGAGCAGACCCTCGCGGTCTACCGGCTCCTCGACGAGCTGCGGGCCCGCCACCCGGGGGTGGAGATCGAGAGCTGCGCCTCCGGCGGCGCCCGGGTGGACCTGGAGATCCTGCGGCGCACCGACCGGGTCTGGGCCAGCGACTGCAACGACGCCCTGGAGCGGCTGGCCATCCAGCGGTGGACCGGGCTGCTGCTGCCACCCGAGCTGGTCGGCACCCACGTCGGGCCGGAACGCTCGCACACCACCCACCGGGTGCACGATCTCGGTTTCCGGGCCGCCACCGCGCTCTTCGGCCACCACGGCATCGAGTGGGACATCGGGGCGATCAGCGCCGAGGAGCGCCGCGAGCTGGCCGCGTGGGTCGCGCTGCACAAGCGGCTCCGTCCGCTGCTGCACGGTGGCCGGGTGGTCCGGGTCGACCACCCGGACCCGGCCGTCTGGGCGCACGGCGTGGTCGCGCACGACGGTTCCCGGGCGGTGTACGCGGTGGCGCGGCTGGCCACCTCGGTGGCCCAGGTACCCGGGCCGGTCCGGCTGCCCGGCCTGGACCCGCGGCGGCGGTACGCGGTCCGCCCGGCGGTGGGCGCACCGGAGCCGGCGGTCCTCCAGCTGACCGAACCCGGCTGGGGGCCGGGGACCACGCTGGGCGGGACGGTGCTGGCGACCGTGGGACTCCAGATGCCCGCCCTGCACCCCGAGCAGACCGTGCTGCTGGAGGTCACCGCGGTCGACTGAGATGTCCGGGAACTTTTTTCGACGCGGATGTCGAGAACCGGTGCGCCGGCTTCTACCACCGGGTGAGAGCACCGAGGATGGTGCCCAGTCGTGAGGAGCCAGACGTGAAGTACATGTTGCTGATGCAGTTCAGCGCCGCCGGTACCGCCTTCCCCGCGATCGACACCTGGACGCCGGAGGAGATCCGGGCGCACATCGGGTTCATGGGTGAGGTCAACGAGAAGCTGGTCGCCGACGGCGAGTGGGTCGACGGGCAGGGCCTCGCCGGCCCGCCGCAGGCGAAGATCGTCCGGGCCGGCGCCGACGGCACCCCGGTGGTGACCGAGGGGCCGTTCGCGGAGACCAAGGAGTTCCTCGCCGGCTTCTGGATCGTGGACTGCGAGACCCCGCAGCGGGCCGTGGAGATCGCCGCGCACATCTCCACCGCCCCCGGCCCGGGCGGACGTCCGCTGAACATGCCGATCGAGGTGCACCCCGTCATGTCCGCCCCACCGCAGGAGATGTGACGACCGACCACACCGCCGAGGACCTGCTGCGCGAGCTGGCGCCGCAGGTCCTCGGCGTGCTCGCCCGCCGGTTCGGCGACTTCGCCACCGCCGAGGACGCCGTGCAGGAGGCCCTGCTGGCGGCGGCGACGCAGTGGCCCGTCGAGGGGCTGCCGGACAACCCGC
>NZ_JBFAMU010000225.1:0-8136 GCF_040656655.1 Micromonospora sp. NPDC049799 | reverse complement strand
GCGGCCGGCGCGCACGTCACCGGCGTGTGCCGCACCGACAAGGTCGACCTCGTCCGGTCCCTCGGCGCCGACGACGTCCTCGACCACACCCGGGAGGACGTCGTCGCGCCCGGCCGGCGGTACGACGTCGTGGTCGACACCGGCGGCAACCGCGCTCTCGCGCACCTCCGCCGGGCCCTGACCCCCACCGGGACGCTCGTGCTCGTCGGCGGTGAGGCGGTGGGCGGCACCTGGTTGCGGGGCTTCGACCGCCAGCTGCGCGCGATGCTGCTGTCCCCGCTCGTCCGCCAGCGACTGGTGCCCCTGGTGGCGAAGGAGGGCACCACGAACCTGGCGGCGCTGACCGCCCTGATCGAGGCGGGCGCGGTACGACCGGTCGTCGAGCGGACCTATCCGCTGGCGGAGGCCGCCGACGCGGTCCGGCACGTGGAACGCGGCCGGACGCGCGGCAAGGTGGTCGTCACGGTCGGATGACCGACGGGAAAACGACGGCGCGGAGGTCACCGGACCGGTGACCTCCGCGCCGCGCGGGGAACGACGATCAGGCGGACGCGCGGCAGGACGAGAGCGCCCCGACCACCCCGACCCCCGGGTCCCTCAGCGGCAGCTTCGTCGACGCCGCCGGGCACGTCGGGACCGTGATGTCGTGCACGCCCCGGCCGAACGTCGCCGCGGTCAGTTGCCGCGACGGCTCGTGGTAGCGCAGGTACATGATCGCCGCCTGCGGCAGGTCCGCACCGAGGGTGGCCCACTCGCCGCCGTTCCAACCGGACAGGAACACCCCGACGTCGGTGCCGACCAGCAGCAGGCCGTCGGAGGTGGGTACGACCGAGTTCACCGGGGCGTCGGGCAGGCCCTGGCCGATGTCGGACCAGGTCCGGCCGCCGTCGCGGGTCATCATGACGTGCGCCCGGTCGCTGCCCGAGCGGAAGCCGGAGAACGTCGCGTACGCGATCTTCGCGTCCGCCGGGTGCACCGCCACCCGGGTGACCCACGTGCCGGGCAGTTGCGCCGCGTCGACCTCGTTCCAGCTCCGTCCGAGGTCGTCGGTCCACCACAGCTTGCCATCGTCGGTACCGACGTAGAGCGTGTCGCCGTCGGTGGGCGCCGCGGCGATCGTGGTGATGGTGCCCCACGGGTAGCCGGACGGGTCGTTCGGGCCGCCGCCGGTCAGGTCCGGGCTGATCGCGGTCCAGGTGCGACCGTTGTCGGTGGACCGGTTCACGATGTTGCCGGCGTAGTACATGACGTTCGGGTCGCTCGGGTCGAACTGGAGCGGCGTGAGCCAGTTGCGCCGCTGCGACGTGGTCTGGCCGGCGCCGATGGACCGGCGCGGGCTGCCGCCGGCGTTCTCCGACCGGTAGCACGAGCCGTACTGGCTGCACCCGAAGACGATGTTCGGGTTCTCCGGGTGGATGAGCGTCTGGAGACCGTCGCCGCAGCCGATCGCGTCCCACGGCCCGCCGACCCCGTTGTAGCCGCGGTTGCAGCCGTTGTCCTGGGCGCCGCCGACCTTCAGCGACGGGTCGGTCTGTGCCACGTCGACCGTGTAGAACTGCGTGTACGGCTCGTAGGTGGCCTTCACCCAGCCGCCGGCGCCGTTGGCCTCGGAGCGGTAGACGCCGCCGTCGTTGCCGAGGTAGACGCGACCCGGGACCTTCGGGTCCCAGCGCAGGACGTGCTGGTCGGCGTGCACGCCGCCGACCGGGGCGAAGCTCTGCGCGCCGTTGGTGGAGCGCATCAGGTTCACGCCGGTCAGGAAGACGTGGTCGGCGTCGGCGGGATCGACGAACAGCTTGCCGAACCACCAGCTGAAGGTGGACTGGGACGCCTGCCCGGCGGTGACCGGGGTCTGCGTCCAGCTGTCGCCACCGTCGTCGGAGCGGAAGAAGGCGCGGAACGGGCCGAGCGCGGTGCCCACGTACGCGTAGAGGCGCTGCGGGTCCTCCGCCGCGACCGCGATGCCCCAGCGGCCCTGGTCGGCGTCGGTGGGCAGGCCGTTGGTCATCCGCTGCCAGGTGTCGCCGCCGTCGTCGGAGCGCCAGAGGCTGGAGCCCGGTCCACCGTAGGTGCGCTGGTTGGGCTCGCGCAGGTGGTCCCACATCGCGGCGTACACCCGGTCGGGGTTGCTCGGGTCGATGACGACCTCGGTGGCGCCGGTGGTGTCGTTCGGCGGCGCGAGGACCTGCCGCCAGCTGTCGCCGCCGTCCTCGGTCAGGTAGACGCCGCGCTGGCCGCCCGGCACGAAGAGGTTGCCGCTGGCCGCGGCGAAGATCCGGTCCTCGTCGGTGCGGTCGATCGCGAGGCGCCCGATGGCGTGGCTGTCCTCCAGGCCGACGCGCTGCCAGCTGCCGCCCCGGTCGGTGGACCGGTAGACGCCGTCGCCACCGAAGGTGATCGACCCGCCGCCGGGCTGGGCCTCACCGGTGCCGGCGAAGAGGACACCGTCGCTGGTCATCGCGACCGCGCCCATGGCCTGCCCCCAGGTGTCCGGCCACGCCGGGCTGAAGGTCGCCCCGGCGTCGGCGGAGCGCCACACGCCGCCGGAGGCCGCCGCGATGAACACCTGACCGTCGACCTGGGGGTCCACCGCGATGTCGACGACCCGCCCGCCGATGTCGGAGGGGCCGAAGAAGGTCCAGTCCCGCTCGCCGAGGGGACGGTAGACGCTGCGGGTACGGGCGGCCAACTGGTTGGCCTCGCCCCGGGCCTTCGCGTACTTCGCGGCGGAGAGGTCGGTGCTGCCGTCGCTCATCCGCTGGGCGGTCATCCACTCGTCGGGCAGCTCCATGGGGCCGGTGGGGGAACTCGTGGCCAGTGACGGTTCCGGGGCCTGCACCGCCGACGACGCCGTCAGCGCGGCCGTGGCGAGCAGCGCCGTCAGCGCTGTCACCGCATGTCGGCGGTGACGTCGGACCAGGGTTGGGTTCATACGGTGTCTCCTGTCCACATGCGGACGTCCTGAGTCCGCACGCTAGACACCGCATCGGTGAACGTCACCGATCATCTGTCGGGATTCGCGCCGCCGCATTAGGACACCTGTCGAGCCGGCGCGCGCAGGTCAGCCGTTGCGGAACTCCGGCAGGCCGCCGTCCTCCGAGTCGGGGCCGACCATCGCGCTCAGGGTCGTGCCGTCCGCGCAGAGCGCCGCCGCGCGCAGGTACATGCGCCGGTCCTGCGACCGGGCCAGGACCTCGGTCTCGAAGACCTCGTCCTCGACGCGCAGCAGGTCGATGTCGGCGCGCTGCTCGTAGTGGGCGCGGACGTCGAGCGGGGACATGCGGACGGTCGCCTCCACGCTGGTCACCGCGCCCTGCCGGATCACCGACGTGACCCGCGCGCCGTCGGGCAGGACCAGGCCGGGCACGTCGGCGGGGACCTCCGGGTCCTCGTCGAGCGGGACCCGGTCGCAGCTGGGCAGGTTCGCCAGCAGGTCCCGGCCCGGCCCGCCGCCGGTCGCCGGCTCGGCCCCGCCGCACGCGACGAGCAGCGGGAACGCGACAAGGAGGGCGACCACCCGGAGCTTCATCTGATGGAGCCTGCCACGGTCACCGCAGCACCCGCCACCGTCGCACCATCGCCAGCAGCCCGGCGATCACCCCGGCGGTGACCACCGTCAGCAGGATCGTGATGAGCGAGCCGTACGCGAACCCGGAGAACTCGAAGACCTGGTCGAAGATGTACACCGGCAGGTAGAGGGTCGCGTTGGCCGGCCGCCCGTCGGTCAGCACATACGCCGGGACGAAGTTCACCTGGAGCGTGAGGATGACGTCCCGGACGGCGAGCAGCACCAGCACCGGCGCGAGCAGCGGCAGCGTGATCCGGCGTAGCTGGCCGAAGGGCCCGCACCCCTCCAGGGCCGCCGCCTCGTACAGCCGGCCGTCGAGCAGCCGGCGCGCGGCGAGCACCACCACGAACCCCTCCCCGATGGGGAACGCCAGCATCAGCACGACCCCCAGCCGGGCGGTGGTCGGATCGGCGAGCCAGGTGAAGCCCGGGTGCCCGACCAGCCCCAGGAGCTGGTTCAGTGGCCCGTACAGGGGGTTGAGCACCCAGAGGAAGAGCACCGCGAGAGCCACGTCGGGGATGACGGTGGGCAGGTAGACGGCGGTGCGGAACCACCGGCCGCCGGGCCGCGGCGCGGCGAGCAGCAGCGCGAGTCCGACAGCGGCCACCAGCCGCACCGGTACGGCCAGCGCGACGTGGAAGAGGGACGCCTCCAGGCTGTCCAGCAGGAACCGGTCCTCGGCCAGCCGCCGCACGTTGGCCAGGCCGGTGAACTGGGGGTCCCGGGTCAGGCCGGTGTGGTCGGTGAAGGCGTAGCCGACGTTGAGCAGTGCCGGCAGGACGATCAGCAGGGCCACCGCGACGGCGTACGGGGCGAGGAACGCCCAGCCGCTCAACGGTGCCCGGGACCGGCTCACCGGCGGAGCCCGGTGGTGGCGTCGAAGCGGTGCAGCCGGGCCGGGTCGGGACGCAGCCGCACCTCGTCGCCGGGCGCCACCCCGGGGCGCGGGCCGGTGCGGACCGTCAGGCGGGTGCCGTCGGCGCAGCGGGTCAGCACGATCGCCTCGCTGCCCAGCGCCTCCACCGCCTCGACGGTCACCGCGAGGGGGCCCCGCGCGTCGAGGGCCAGGTCCTCCGGGCGTACGCCGAGCGTCACGTCGGCCTTTCCGCCGAGGACGCCGCCGCCGGGCACCAGGTTCATCGGTGGGCTGCCGAGGAACCCGGCGACGAAGGTGTCGGCCGGCTGGTCGTACACCTGCTGGGGTGGGCCGACCTGCCGCACGCGCCCACCGGCGAGGACGACCACCCGCTCGCCGAGGGTCATCGCCTCGTGCTGGTCGTGCGTGACGTGGATCGTGGTGGTGCGCAGCTCCCGGTGCAGGGCCAGCAGGTCGGCCCGGGTGGCGAACCGCAGCGGCGCGTCGAGGCTGGCCAGCGGCTCGTCCAGCAGGTAGACGCTGGGTTCGCGGAGCAGCGCGCGAGCCAGCGCGACCCGCTGCCGCTGCCCGCCGGACATCTGGTCGGGGTAGCGGTCCAGCAGGTCGGCGATGGCGAGCCGCTCGGCGGCGGCGCGGACGCGTCGCTCGGCCTCCGCCCGCCGCACCCGGCGCACCTGGAGGCCGAAGAGCAGGTTTCCCCGGACGGTGAGGTGGGGGTAGAGGGCGTAGTCCTGGAAGACCATCGCCACCGCGCGCCGGTGCGGCGGCACCCGGGCGACGTCCTGCCCGTCCACGTACACCCGGCCCCCGTCGGGCCGGTCCAGGCCGGCGATCAGGCGCAGGATCGTCGACTTGCCCGATCCCGACGGTCCGACCAGGGTGATCAGCTCGCCGGGCCGCACCTCCAGATCGACGCCGTCGAGCGCGGTGACCCGCCCGTACGACCGCCGCAGCCCCTCCAGCCGGATGACACCCCGCGCGTCGGTCACCGGGTCGGTCCGACGGGCAGGGCGAACAGCGGCCGGACGGTCTCCTCCAGCCGGCGCAGGCCCTCCTCCCGGTCGACCCGGCCGTAGAAGACCTCCTCCAGCAGCGTGTCCGCCTCCTTCTCGACTCGCGCCCAGGTGGCGGTGCGGGGGGTGGCGCGCAGGTGCGGCTCGGCGTCCAGGAAGACCTGCGACGACCGGGGCGGCCGGGCCGGGTCGAGGAAGGCGGGGGAGGTGGCCACGTCCAGCCGGGACGGCACGGTTCGACCGGACTCGGCGAGGACACGCTGGCCGGGTGCGCTCATCGCGTACTCGATGAACCGCCACGCCCTGCGGTGGTCGGGCAGGCCGGCGCCCATGCAGTAGGCGTCGCTGTGCAGGATGGACGCCGGTACGCCGCCGGGAGCCACCGGCAGCGGCGCCGCGTCCCAGGTGAAGCCCTCGATGGTGCGCAGGGTGGGGACGGCGACCCGGCTGCTCAGGAACATGCCGAGGGTGCCGCGCAAAAACCGCGCCTCGCTGGACTCGCTCTGCTCCTGCGCGTCCGGCGGTACGACCCGGTGGCGCAGTTGCAGGTCCAGGAACCAGTCGACCGCCGTCCGGGCGGCCGGGTCGCCCCGCAGGGTCAGCGCGGTGGGCTTCGCCGGGTCGTCGACGAGGTCACCCCGGTTGGACCACACGAACGGCGCCAGCCGGGCGATCGACGGCTGCACGCCGACCCCGTACCGACCGTCGCGGGTGAGCGCGCGGGCCGCGGCGAGGAAGTCGTCCCAGGTCCAGCCGGCTGTGGGCGTCGGCACGCCGGCCGCCCGGAACAGGTCGGCGTTGTAGTAGACGACCAGGGAGGACAGGTTCTGCGGCAGGCAGGTCAGCGCGTCGCCGTCGAAGCGGAACGCGTCCAGGCCGCGGGGGCTGAAGTCGCCCTCGTCGAGCACGGTGCTGCCGTCCAGCCAGGACTGCGCCGGCTCGATCGCCCCCTGCGCCGCGAACTGCCCGTAGCGGCGGTAGTTCAGCAGGAACACGTCCGGCGGCTGCCCACCGGCGAACGACGTGGTCAGCCGTGCCATCAGCTCGTCCTGCGTGGCGACGGGGGAGAGGGTCACGTCGACGTCCTGGTTGGCCTGCTCGAAGTCCGCGATCAGGGTGCGGTAGCCGGCCACCTCCTCGGCGTCGCCGAACAGCACCACCGTGATGCCCTGCCGGTCCGCCGCCTCGTCGTCGGACCCGCAGCCGACGCCCGCCCCGAGCAGCAGCGCGGCGGTGAGCAGCCCGGCGCATCCCCGTCGCCAGAATGGTGTCATTCGCGTCCTCCGGATCTCAGCGCCGCCAGCGGGTCGTCGTGCAGCAGGACCCGCTGGGCCAGCAGGAAGACCACCACGCACGGCGCGGTCGCCACGACGCAGCCGGCCATCAGCAGCGGCCAGTCCGTCGGGTTCAGCAGCAGCAGGAACCGCAGGCCCAGGGGGTAGGTGTACCGGTCGCCGCTGGTCAGGTACAGCAGCGGGTCGATGAAGTTGGACCAGTGAAAGGTGAAGGCCAGCACACCGACCGCCAGGGTCGCCGGCTTCACCTGCGGCAGCGCCAGCCGGCGCCAGATGGTCAGCCACCCGGCGCCCTCCAGCCGGGCGGCCTGCAACTGGCTGTCCGGCACACCGCCGAAGCTCCACGCGTACAGCAGCACCAGGAACGGACTGACCGCGAGCACCGCCGGCGCCAGCAGCGGCACGTACGTGTCCACCACCCCGACCAGGCGGAACAGCTCGAAACGGGTGGCCCAGACCGCGGTCACCGGCACCAGCAGCAGGGCCACCAGGCCGAGGACCGTCCGGCGCCGGCCGGTGGGTGTGAGCAGCCGCAGCCCGAAGCCGGTCAACGAGGCCACCAGCACGGTCAGCGGCACGGCGAGCGCCACCACCAGGGCCGAGTTCGCCAGGTAGGTGGCCAGCGGGATCAGCTCCGGCAGGCGCGCGTACGCGGCGAGCGTCGGGTCGGCCGGCACGACCTCCAGACCCCGGGGCGGCGGAAGACCGGCGGGTCGCAGGGACCCGACCACCATGAACCACAGCGGGGCGAGGAACAGCACCGCGACCAGGGCGGGCACGCCGAAGCGCCCGATCCACCGCCCGGTCACCGCACCACCCCCCCCACCCCGCCGACATCCACCCCGACGTACGGATCCGCCGAACCTACGAACTGCTCCGGGACCCGGTCATCGGGCACCTGTCGAAGATCCGCCGCCGCCCTTGCTACTCCTGTCGCAATTCCTCAGTCGTCCGGCCGGTACCGCCCCGACAGACGGGCCAGCTTCAGCGCCAGGTGCAGGCACAGCCGCTCGTCACCGTCCTTGAGGTCGGTGCCGGCGAGTTCCTCGATCCGCTGCAACCGGTAGTAGAGCGTGGTCCGATGCAGCCGCAGGTCGGCTGCCGTGGCATGGGCGTTGCCGGCGAGGTCGAGGTAGCGCTCCAGGGTGGCCAGCAGCGGCAGGTGGGCGGCGCCGTCCAGCAGCCGGGCCAACCCCGGATGGACGTCGGCGACGTCGAGCTGGTGGTCGTCCAGCCGGGCCAGCACCCGGTAGACACCCAGGCCGGACCACGACACCACGTCACCCAGCGCCGGCAGTCGCGCACCGACCCGGGCGGCGTGCAGAGCCTCGGCGTACGACTCGACGGCGTCGACCAGGCGCGGCCGGGACCGGCCGACGCCCA
>NZ_JBFAMU010000224.1:0-8148 GCF_040656655.1 Micromonospora sp. NPDC049799 | reverse complement strand
CGTCGTGGGTCCGCCGACCGGGCCGGCCCGGAGCAGGTCGACGTGCAGGCGTTGCAGGTCCGGGCTCGGATCGGCGCCCAGCTCCGCAGCCAGCCGTCGGCGGTGCTGCTCGTAGGCGTGCAGCGCCTCGCCGGTCCGGCCGCAGCCGGCCAGGGACTGCATCAGCAGCAGGGTGAGACGTTCCCGGCTCGGGTGCCGGGCCGCCAGCGGGGCGAGGTCGTCGACCAGCGTCGCGACAGGGGTTCCGGAGCGCAGCCTCGCCTCGTGCCACAGTTCCACGGCGGTGAGCCGGGCATCCTCGAGCGCCTGCACCTCCGGCGGTGCGGGACGGTTCGGCAGCCAGCCGCCGAACGCCGGCCCCCGCCACAGCCCCACGGCTTCCCGGAGCAGGTCGCGCCGGCGCCGCCAGTCGGGTTCCCCGTCGCCCTGTGCCCGCGACAGCAGGCGGCGGAAGCGGTTGACGTCGACCGTCTCCGGATCGAGCACCGCCCGGTAGCCGTCCCCGGCGGTGACGATGGCGAGCTGGTCCTCATCCAGGCCGGCGGCGGCGAGCGCGGCCCGCAGCTCGGAGATCCGCGAGTGGACCATGGACCGGGCGCTCCGGGGCAGCCGGTCCTGCCACAGCGAGTCCACCAGGTCGCTGGTCGGGACCATGCTGCCGGCCCGCATCGCCAGCAGCCCGAGCAGCAACCGGTGCATCCGGCGGCCGGGGACGATCGGGGCGACACCCTGGCGGATCTCGATCGGACCGAGCAGGCGGAGCTCCAAGGGCATCCTCGGGGGTGCGGCGGGACGGCGGAAAGGTCAGCCTAGTACCCGCCCGCCGTCCGGCCCCGGACGAGGCGTGCCGGCCGGGGGCGGGCCTGACGGGCGGACCCCTGCGGTCCGCCCGCCCCCGAATAGGCCCGCCGCCCGTGGCGCGTCGTCCGTCGGCACGCCGCGCCCGGCGACGCCTGGATCGGCGCGCCGGTCGCTCCGACGATCCAGCCTCGGCGACCGGTCTTCCCGTTTCCTTCCCGTCCCGGCCGGACCTCCGCGCTCCGCCCGCCGAGCCGGGTGCCGGCGGTCCGGGGCCATGTCAGGGCCGGGGATGTCGGGCGTACGGACTAGAGTCGCTGCCGTGACAGCTACGACGCCGCGCCTGCTCCTCGTCGACGGACATTCCCTGGCATACCGGGCCTTCTTCGCCCTGCCGGTGGAGAACTTCTCCACCACGACGGGTCAGCCGACCAACGCGGTCTACGGCTTCACGTCGATGCTGATCAACGTGCTGCGCGACGAGCAGCCGACGCACATCGTCGTCGCCTTCGACGTCTCCCGCCACTCCTTCCGCACCGACCGGTACGCGGAGTACAAGGCCGGCCGCAGCGAGACCCCGTCGGACTTCAAGGGCCAGGTCAGCCTGGTCAAGGAGGTCCTCGCCGCGCTGCGCATCCCGGTGGTGGAGAAGGAGGGCTACGAGGCCGACGACGTCATCGCCACCCTCGCCTGCCAGGCCCGGGACCAGGGCATGTCGGTGCTGATCAGCACCGGTGACCGGGACGCGTTCCAGCTCGTCGGCGACCAGATCACCGTGCTCTACCCGCGCAAGGGCGTCTCCGACCTGGCCCGGATGGACCCGGCGGCGATCGAGGCGAAGTACGGCGTCGCTCCGCAGCGCTACCGCGACCTGGCCGCCCTGGTGGGGGAGACCAGCGACAACCTGCCCGGCATCCCGGGCGTCGGCCCGAAGACCGCCGCCAAGTGGATCAACACCTACGGCGGCGTGGAGGGTGTCGTCGCCCGGGCCGACGAGATCAAGGGCAAGGCGGGCGACAGCCTGCGGGAGCGGCTCGCCGACGTGATCCGCAACTACGAGATCAACTGCCTGGTCTCCGACCTGGAGCTGCCGGTGCGCCCGGAGGACGCCCGCTGGCAGGGCTGGGACCGGGAGGCGGTGCACCAGGTCTTCGACACGCTGGAGTTCCGCATCCTGCGCGACCGTCTCTACCAGTACCTGGAGGCCGTCGAGCCGGAGGCCGAGGCGGGCTTCGACCTGACCGGCGAGGTGCTCGGCGCTCCCGGGGCCCTCGCCGGCTGGCTGGAGACCCACGCTCCGGCCGGCACGCCGGTGGGCGTGGCCGTCAAGCTCGACACGGGCCCCAACCGCCGGCACACCGCCTCGGTCAGCGGAATGGCTCTGGCGACGGCGGGCGGCGCGGCGGCCTGGTTCGACCCGGCCGGCCTGGAGCCGACCGACGAGGCGGCCCTCGCGGGGTGGCTGGCCGACGACACCCGCCCGAAGGTGCTGCACGACAGCAAGCCGGCCGTGCTGGCCTTCGCCGCGCACGGCTGGTCGCTCCAGGGGATCGCCCGCGACACCCAGATCGCGGCCTACCTGGCCCGCCCGGACCAGCGCTCCTACGACCTCACCGACCTGGCCCTGCGCTACCTGCACCGGGAGCTGCGGGTCGACGCTCCGGAGACCGGCCAGCTCACCCTCGACGGCCTGGGCAACGACGCCGAGGCCGAGCAGAACCTGATGCTCCAGGCCCGGGCCACCCTCGACCTGGCCGACGCCATCGACGCGGAGCTGTCCCGGGACGGCGAGCAGTCCGCCCGGCTGATGGCCGGTGTGGAGCTGCCCCTGATGCGGGTGCTGGCCGACATGGAGCGCGTCGGCATCGCCGCCGACACGCACTACCTGTCGGAGTTGGAGGCGCACTTCGCCGCCGAGGTGAAGGCCGCCGCGCAGGGCGCGTACGAGGCGGTCGGGCGGGAGTTCAACCTCGGCTCGCCGAAGCAGTTGCAGGAGATCCTCTTCGTCGAGCTGGGCCTGCCGAAGACCAAGAAGATCAAGACCGGCTACACGACCGACGCCGACGCCCTCCAGTGGCTCTACGCGCAGAACCCGCACCCGGTGCTGGCCCACCTGCTGCGCCACCGTGACGTGGCCAAGCTCAAGACCACCGTGGACGGCCTGCTCAAGTCGGTCTCCGACGACGGCCGGATCCACACCACGTTCAACCAGACGGTGGCGGCCACCGGCCGGCTCTCCTCCACCGAGCCCAACCTGCAGAACATCCCGATCCGCACCGAGGAGGGGCGGCGGATCCGCCGGGCCTTCGTGGTGGGGGAGGGCTACGAGTGCCTGCTCACCGCCGACTACAGCCAGATCGAGATGCGCCTCATGGCGCACCTGTCGTCGGACGAGGCGCTGATCGACGCGTTCAACTCCGGCGCCGACTTCCACGCCGCGACCGCCTCGTCGGTCTTCGGGGTCGAGGTCGGTGCGGTCACCGCCGACCAGCGGCGCAAGATCAAGGCGATGAACTACGGCCTGGCGTACGGGCTCAGCGCCTTCGGCCTCTCGCAGCAGCTCGGCATCACCGCCGAGGAGGCGCGCGGGCTGATGGAGAACTACTTCGCCGGGTTCGGCGGCGTCCGCGACTACCTGCAGGAGGTGGTGGCCCGCGCCCGGCACGACGGGTACACCTCGACCATTCTCGGCCGCCGCCGCTACCTGCCCGACCTGGTCAGCGACAACCGGCAGCGGCGGGACATGGCCGAGCGGATGGCGCTCAACGCCCCCATCCAGGGTTCGGCGGCCGACGTCATCAAGGTCGCGATGCTGCGCGTCGACACCGCGCTGGGCGACGCCGGGCTGCGCTCCCGGATGCTGCTCCAGGTGCACGACGAGCTGGTCTTCGAGGTCGCCCCCGGCGAGCGGGACACCCTGGAGGAGCTGGTCCGCCGCGAGATGGGTGCGGCGTACCCGCTGTCGGTGCCGCTGGAGGTGTCCGTCGGCGAGGGCCGCGACTGGAACAGCGCCGACCACTGAGCCGTGGCGGCGGGGTGAAGGGCCGCGCGGCCTCGTGAGCCCGTGCCCCGTCGCCGCGTCGGACGGTCAGGCGTGGGTCACCGTCCCGGTCCCCGGCGCTCCTTCGGTGGGGTGCCGTGGCGATCGAGGGCTCGCCGGGACGGGCCGCCCGGCGGCGGCAGCGGGCCCTTGAGGGGGTCGTGTCCCCAGTTCATCAGGGACCACCGCCACTTGGTGTCGCGGACGTCGCCGGAGGGGCGCTGGGCCATGTGCCGGCGGACGTACCCGACCACCTTGCGCATGTGCTTGTAGTCGCCCTCGGACAGGTCGCCACGCTTGCGACGCAGCAGGTCGATGATCTTCCGACCCGACTCGTGGCCGACCGACTCGCCGCCCTTGGTGCCCTTCCGCCAGCCGACGTGCTTCGACTCGTCGGTCTCCAGCCAGGTCGACAGCTCGCGGGGCTTCATGTTCACCGCCTCGGTGAACTCCCGGTAGGTGTCCCGGCCGTCGTCACTTCGGCTCATGGCGCAGCGCCTCCGGTCGGTGGGCGACGTCCCGGCCCGAGTCGTCGTTGCGAATCCGGTACTGCGGCTCGTCCTCCGTGGCGTTCACGGCGTGCCCGCGCACGTGTGTCCGGTCGATCAGCTTTTCCTTGATCACGCCATGCGCCCGGCCGCTGTGGCTGGCCCAGGAGACGTGGTCACCGTCGCGGAATTCCCTCTGCTCGGCCATACGCCCTGGCTACCCGTGCCCGGCTCGAAAAAACGGCGGGCCCGGTCGGGCGCCTCCGGGTGATCTCGCCGATCGGCGGCCCCAACTCGACCGGCTCGGTCGGCTCCGCGCTGCCGGCGACCAGCTCGAGGTCAGTCGGCGGGCTTGTCGGTGACGAAGATGGCGGTGCCGGGGAAGAGGCGCCCGCGCAACGGGCTCCACTGCCCCCAGATCCCCGCGTGGCCCGCCGGCCACTCCGGTTCCACCAGGTCGGTGAGGCGGAAGCCGGCCCCGACCAGTTCCCGGATCCGGTCGCCCAGGGTGCGGTGCTGCTCGACGTACGTGGCGACGCCGTGGTCGTCCTGCTCGACGTAGGGGGAGCGGTCGAAGTACGAGTGCACGGCGGTCAGCCCGCCCTCGCCCGGGTCGTCGAGGAAGATCCACCGCATCGGATGGGTCACCGAGAACACCCAGCGACCCCCGGGGCGCAGCACCCGGAACACCTCCCGCATGACCGCCGCCGAGTCGTCGACGAAGGGGATTGCGCCGAACGCCGTGCAGACCGTGTCGAACGCGCCGTCGGCGAACGGCAGGGCGAGGGCGTCGGCCTGCACCAGCGGCACGCGTACGCCGGTGCGGTCGGCGGCGAGCGCCGCGTGCCGCAACATGCCGGCGGAGAGGTCCAGCGCGACCGGCCGGGCCCCCTGCGTGGCGAGCCAGCGCGCGGCGGCGGACGCGCCGCTGCCCAACTCCAGCACCCGCCGCCCGTCCAGCTCACCCAGCAGGTGTACGTCGGCCTCCCGCACGCCCTCCGGACACCAGACGAAGTCCAGGTCGCCGAGGAAGGCGCCGTGCTCGGCCTGGTAGTCGTCGGCGTCGACGTCCCACCAGCCACGGTTGGCGCGGCGTACCTCGGCGTCGCCGACCCGGCGGCGGGTCACCCTGCTGTCGTCGTCCACCCGCCCACGCTAGGCCCCGTACCCGGCGACGCGGCCGGCGGGCGGGGACGGCCGGCGCCGGCGTGTCGCCTGTCGGCGGGTCGCTGCACCCGGACGACCGGCGGACTCGGCCGGGCGTCGCCAACCGTCTCTGGTGGGGCTGCTGTGACGCAGGTGACAGGTGGTGCCTACTCCGGTCGAAATCTCCGCTTTCGCAGGTGGCGAGGCAGCGAGGACCTGGGAGGCCTTGCACGCTGTGGTAATGCAGCGGGTAGGCTAGACGATGCGCTCGCGGATCGTGTGCCTCGGCAGGGAGCAGGTGCGCGGTCACCGGAGCCACTCAATGATCGTCATTTCGCTGATCGTTCGGTGTGCCCGGAGGCGGATCCGCTGGCGCGAACAGGTCACCGCGACACCACACCTGCTGTGACAACCCATCCGACCGGAGCAACCGCCCACATGACGAGCAGCATCGAGGCCCCCTCGAGCGCCACCCGGGTCACCCACGACGATCTCGGTTCCGAGGAGGCTTTCCTCGCCGCGATCGACGAGACCATCAAGTACTTCAACGACGGCGACATTGTCGAAGGCACCGTCGTCAAGGTCGATCGGGACGAGGTCCTGCTCGACATCGGCTACAAGACCGAGGGTGTCATCCCCTCTCGGGAGTTGTCGATCAAGCACGACGTGGACCCGGCCGAGGTCGTTTCGGTCGGTGACCACATCGAGGCCCTGGTCCTCCAGAAGGAGGACAAGGAGGGTCGTCTGATCCTCTCCAAGAAGCGGGCGCAGTACGAGCGGGCCTGGGGCACGATCGAGAAGATCAAGGACGAGGACGGCGTCGTCCGCGGCTCCGTCATCGAGGTGGTCAAGGGCGGCCTCATCCTCGACATCGGGCTCCGCGGCTTCCTGCCCGCGTCCCTGGTCGAGATGCGGCGGGTGCGCGACCTGCAGCCGTACGTCGGCCGTGAGCTCGAGGCCAAGATCATCGAGCTGGACAAGAACCGCAACAACGTGGTCCTGTCCCGCCGGGCGTGGCTGGAGCAGACGCAGTCCGAGGTGCGCACCGAGTTCCTCAACAAGCTGCAGAAGGGCCAGGTCCGCAAGGGCGTCGTGTCCTCGATCGTCAACTTCGGCGCGTTCGTCGACCTGGGCGGCGTGGACGGCCTGGTGCACGTCTCCGAGCTGTCCTGGAAGCACATCGACCACCCGTCCGAGGTCGTCGAGGTCGGCCAGGAGGTCGAGGTCGAGGTCCTGGACGTCGACCTGGACCGCGAGCGGGTCTCGCTGTCGCTGAAGGCGACCCAGGAGGACCCGTGGCGGCAGTTCGCCCGCACCCACGCGATCCAGCAGATCGTGCCGGGTAAGGTCACCAAGCTGGTGCCGTTCGGCGCCTTCGTCCGGGTGGACGACGGCATCGAGGGCCTGGTCCACATCTCCGAGCTGGCCGAGCGCCACGTCGAGATCCCGGAGCAGGTCGTCCAGGTCGGTTCCGAGGTCATGGTCAAGGTCATCGACATCGACCTGGAGCGCCGCCGGATCTCGCTGTCGCTCAAGCAGGCCAACGAGGGCTTCGTCGAGGGCGAGGAGCACTTCGACCCGACCCTCTACGGCATGGCCGCGACGTACGACGCCGAGGGCAACTACATCTACCCGGAGGGCTTCGACCCGGAGACGGGCGAGTGGCTCGAGGGGTACGACAAGCAGCGCGAGACCTGGGAGAACCAGTACGCCGAGGCCCGTCAGCGCTGGGAGGCCCACACCAAGCAGGTGCAGACCTCCCGGGCCGCCGACGCCGAGGCTGCCGCGAACCCGGCCCCGCCGGTGGCTGCCGGTGGCACCACCACCACCACGACCAGCACGGCCCCGAGCCGTCAGGCCGAGGAGCCGGCCGGCACCCTGGCCACCGACGAGGCGCTCGCCGCTCTGCGGGAGAAGCTCGCCGGCGGCAAGTGACCCGCTGAACGACGAAGGGCCCCGTCCCCGCGATCGCGAGATCGCCGGGGGCGGGGCCCTCGCGTTGCCCCCCTCGCCTCGTTTCGCCTCGCCTCGCGCCGCAAGATCATGCTCGATCCATGATGTAGTGGCCTCCGGGCGTGCAGGAGGCCACTACATCCGGGTTCGTGCGTGATCTTGCGAGCCCGCAGCCCGCGAGCCCCCGCGAGCCCGTGGTGCGAGGGGGCGCTCGGTTTGGTCGGCGGAGTGGGATCCGGTTGACTGGTGCGGTGTTGATGGTGGGGTTGACCGGAGGGATCGGGTCCGGCAAGAGCGCGGTGTCGGCGCGGCTGGTCGAGCGGGGCGCGGTGCTGATCGACGCCGACCAGGTGGCGCGGGAGGTGGTCGCGCCGGGCACCGAGGGGCTGGCCGCGATCGTCGAGGCCTTCTCCGAGCGGGTGCTGGATACCGACGGTGCACTGGATCGGGCGGCGCTGGGTGCCGTCGTGTTCCCCGACGAGGCGTCCCGACGGCGGCTGGAGGCGATCATCCACCCGCGGGTGCGTGCGCGTACCGCCGAACTCACCGCCGCAGCGCCGCCGGACGCGGTCGTGGTCAACGACGTGCCGCTCCTGGTCGAGGTGGGGCTCGCGCCCTCGTACCATCTCGTGCTCGTGGTGCAGACGGCGATGGCCACCCGCCTGGAGCGGCTGGCCCGCGACCGGGGGATGGACCGGGCGGAGGCCGAGCGGCGCATCGCCG
>NZ_JBFAMU010000223.1:0-8167 GCF_040656655.1 Micromonospora sp. NPDC049799 | reverse complement strand
CTCAACGCCGCGCTCTCCGACACCGACGTCGCCGAGCAGGTGCGCACCGGCCGGCTGCTCCGTGCCGCCTCATCGGCGCCTCCGGTGACCAGCCGCAGGTGCGGCCTCGGCACCTCGCCGAAGCCGGAGTGACTGGCGGCGCGGAGCAGCCGGCCGGTGCGCACCTGCTCGGCGACGTCGGTGTCGGAGAGCGCGGCGTTGAGCGTCGCCTCCACCTCGGCCAGCGGCAGCTTCCCGGCCGACGGGGCTCCCTCGGTCTCGCGCGCCAGCTTGCGGACCTCGGCGACGAGGGCGCCGACCACGGCCCGCCGCTGGGCGGAGAGCTCGCGCAGCCGCGGACCGCTCAGCTCCCGCTGGGCGGTGCGCAGCGCCTCGGCGAGCTGCACCAGGTCGGCGACCAGTTCGGGACGCTCCAGGGCGAGCAGGTTGACCAGCCAGGCGGCCACGGTGGGGCGGCGCAGGCGGGCGATCTCCCGGGCGGCCTTCGGGTCACCGGCGCGGCGCGCGTCGGCGACCGCCCCGTCACGTGCGGCGACGAACCGGTCGGGTGGCGTGCGGTAGAGCTGCCGCACCAGGTCTCGGGGCGGGTCGGGCATCGCGCGTCAGGCGTCGACCCGGGTGCCCGGCTCGAGCCGGCGGTAGTCCACATCGGCCAGGCGGGTGAAGTTGTTGTTCAGCACCGACAGCCCGTTGTCGTTGAGCAGGCCGTCGTGCAGCGCGTACGCCCGACGCGGCGCCACCGCCCGCAGGAAGTCCAGCGACTCGGAGAACTTCGTCCACGGGGCGTGGATCGGCAGGAAGAGCGTGTCAACGCGGACGTCGTCGGGAACCACCAGCGAGTCGCCGGGATGGTAGACCCGGTCGTCGACGAGGTACGCCAGGTTGTCGATCACCGGGATGTCCGGGTGGATCACGGCGTGCCGCCCGCCGTACGCCCGGACGGGGACACCGGCGGCGGTGAACTCGGCGCCCGCCTCGACCGGAGCCAGCACGTCGGCCAGGCCGTCCAGCATGGAGGCCAGCGAGGCCGGCCCGTACAGGGCGAAGGGACGGTCCTCGTGCCGCTCGGCGAGGGCCGGCACGTTCACGTGGTCCGGGTGCTCGTGGGTGATCAACACGGCGTCCACCCCGTCCAGGGCCTCCGGCTCGCTGAACACCCCCGGGTCGATCACCAGCACTCCCCCGTCGTGCTCGACGCGTACGCAGGAGTGGCCGTACTTCGTCAGCCGCATTCGTGACTCCTCGATTATCGAATCGTGATGTCCTCAGCGCAGTCTGCCGGAACGGGCGCGGCACCGCGCCTCGTCTGACCGATCGCCCCGATCCTCGGGGCCACGGAGGATCGGAGCGGGGACATGGACGGAACGGGACGACGGCGTCGGGGCGTACTGCTCGCGGCGGCGGGACTGGCGGCGGTACTCGCGGTGGGAGGCTGCGGCGCGTCCGGCGGTGACGAGGCGGGGACGAACGACAGTGCGGCGCGCGGGCCGGCCGCGGCGCCGGAGGGCGCCGACCTGGCCGGTGAGGCACCGGCCGGGGCCGGACAGCCCGCCGAGGGGAAGGCCGGGGCTGGGGCACCGGACCTCCGGGTGGACCAACGCTCCATCGTCTACACCGGCTCCATGCGGGTGCAGGTGCGGAACGTGGACCAGGCGGCCCGGGACGCGATCACGCTCGCCACCACGGCGGGCGGGTTCGTCGGCGGCGACCAGCGACGCAGCGCCGGCGGGGACGCCACCGCCGACCTGACGCTCCGGGTGCCGGCGGCGAAGTTCACCGGGGTCGTCGACGAGTTGGCCAAGCTCGGCACCCGGCAGCAACAGGAGATAAACACCGAGGACGTCACCGAGGAGACCGTCGACCTCGACGCCCGCATCACCACCCAGCGCGCCCGGGTCGACAACGCCCGCCGCCTGCTCTCCCGGGCCACCTCCATCGGCGACCTGGTGTCGCTGGAGAACGAGCTGGCCCGGCGGGAGGCCGACCTGGCGTCCCTGGAGGCGAAGAAGCGCCGGTTGGCCGACCTGGCCGCGCTGTCGACGATCACCGTGTCCCTGGTGGGCCCGGACGCCCGACCGATCGACGACTCCGACGAGGCCGGCTTCCTGGTCGGGCTGAAGGGTGGCTGGAAGGTCTTCCTGACCTCGATGACCGTGCTGCTGACCGTGCTCGGGGCGATCCTGCCGTGGCTGGTCACGTTCGGCGTACCGCTGGGGTTGCTCTGGTGGTTCGCCCGCCGTCGCCGGCAGCGGCGGCCGGCCCTGGTGGCCCCGGCGGCACCCGGTCCGGCGGTGGCCACGTCACCGGCCGTGCCGGGGGCGCGGTCCGGGACCTGACGTCGTGCGTCTGGTGGCCCTTCGTCCCGCGACGAACGGCCACCAGACGTCGAGGACGGGCTCAGCTCGGACTACCGGCGGGAACGGCGTCCGGCACGGAGACGACCTCCGCCGGAGCCGGTTCCGGGAGACGCCAGGGCGCGATGTCCACCCAGGACCGGATCTGCCGGTCGGTGGCGAGCAGGTCCTTGCGCAGGTCGTACACGAGGTGCCGGGGAGAGTCGGCGGGATCGCCCCGTCGGGTCCCCCGGAACGGCAGCACCGGCAGCAACAGCGGATAGTCGATCTGCCCCGTGCCGTTGCCCACCCCGATCTCGCGCTCCAGGAAGTCGCGGATCCCGTTGCGCACGTCCTCGACGTCCTCGAGGCGGGCGAGCCCCGGATCGCCGTCGGCCACGTGGTCACCGGCGCGGTCCACCGGCGGTCGCCGCCAGATCAGCTGGAACGCCGGCCGCTTCGCGGTGAAGCCGCGGTCCCAGGGCCGCGGGCTGAGCGAGTACACGTCGTACGTGTGGTGGTGGTAGACCGAGCCCCACTCGCCCATGTCCCGCAGCACCTCGTCGACCGCCGCCAGCCAGGGCAGCAGCTGCTCCTCGCGCAGCCGGGACCCCTCGCTGAGGTGGTACTCCCGGTACAGGCCGGCGTTGCCGGCGTACGGGGCCGGGGGAACCTGCTCGTGCACGTGGACCCGGTTGGCGTCGAGCAAGATCCGGGAGAGGTGGAAGCCGGCGACCGCCACGCCGGGGGCGCGCCCCGCGACGATGTCCTCGACCAGGTGCCGGTAGATGGCGGCGGTTCCGAGGTCCAGGTTGTCGTGTACCAGCTGGGCCAGGTTCGTGAAGTCGACCGGGTCGGTGGCGGCGAGCAGGTCCGGCGTCAGTTCCGTACCGCAGTGCGGCAGGATGTGCAGCTCGCGGAGCGGGCCGTCGGTGCTGGCGACGATCGTGCCACCGCCGACCCGGAGCCACCGGGCGTGCGCTCCGGCCGTCCCCGGGTCCGCGTCGAGGTAGGAGTGACCGCAGTCGGAGCAGTCGTGCTGCCGCTGGTGCTTGAGGAACAGGCCGTCACCGACCAGGTCAGCCGTCGTCACCAGCGCGGCCGGCGCCGGCCGGCTCACCCCGCCGACCCGAAGGTCTCGTCGGCGAGAGCCGCCAGCGCGGTGTGCGCCAGGACGCGGACGCCGTACTCGATGGCCCGCTCGTCCACGTCGAACCCGGGCCGGTGGAGGTCACGCTGGTCGGTCGCGCCGGGCGGCGAGACCCCGAGCCGGATCATCGCGCCGGGAACCCGCTCCAGGTAGAAGGAGAAGTCCTCGCCGCCCATGCTGGTCTCGGCCTCGAAGACGTTCTCGTGGCCCAGCGCGCGGGCCGCTGCGGCGCCGATGATGTCGGCCGCGTGCTTGTCGTTGACGACGGGCGGCGTACCGCGGACGTACTCGACGTCGATCTCGGCGCCGGTCCCGCTGACCAGGTCCGGGACCAGCTTCATGATGATCTCGCCGGCGTCGTACCAGGCCTCCCGGTGCAGGGAGCGGACCGTTCCCCGGATGTACCCGAGCGAGGGGATGGTGTTGGACGCCTCGCCGGCGTGCACCGCACCCCAGACCAGCGAAACCGGCCAGCGGGGGTCCATCCGCCGGGCGAGCTGGGCCGGCAGGTCGGTGACCAGTCGGCCGAGGAGGTCGACCAGGTCGGTGGTGAGGTGCGGGCGGGCGGTGTGCCCGCCCGGGCCACCGACGCGGATCTCCAGACTGGCGGCGGCCGCGGTCAGCGGACCGGAGCGCACCCCGACGGCGCCGACCGGGTACTGCGGCGCGCAGTGCACCGCGAAGATGCACGAGACACCGTCGAGGCCGCCGGCCGCGATGACCTCCGGCGCCCCGGACGGCATCGCCTCCTCGGCCGGTTGGAAGATCAGCCGCACCCTTCCGGGCAGCCGCCCGCGGTCGGCGAGCCGGGCGAGCAGCGGGGCCAGCCCCAGCAGGATGGTGGTGTGCACGTCGTGACCGCAGGCGTGGCACACGCCCGGCACGGTGGACCGGTAGGAGGCGTCTTTGATGTCGGTCAGCGGCAGGGCGTCGAGGTCGGCGCGGAAGGCGACCAGCGGCCCGGTCGAGGAGCCGATGTCGCAGATGACGCCGTTGCCCTTGGGCAGCAGTCGTGGACGCAGGCCGAGCGCGGCGAGCTGGTGCGCGACGAGGGCGGTGGTCTCGAACTCGTCACCGGACAGCTCGGGATGCGCGTGGATGTGCCGGCGGGTGGCGACGAGTTCGGGTACCCGCAGGGTCAGGAGGTCGTCCAGGCCGTCGGGCAGCGGCTGGGGCGGGGGAGACGCCTCCAGCGGGGATGACGCCGGGCCGCCGGTCGGCGGCGTCAACGCAGTCGTCACGTCGGTTTCTCGATCACTAGAAAGGCATGGATCTTCCGGGACAGCAGACAGACTAGACCGCCGACGGTGACGCTGCGCAACCTCGTTACGGTGATCATCGAAGCGCACAGTGTCACGATTGCCCTGCTCGGGGCGCTCGGCCAAGAGCGGGACAGCAGGTAGATCGCGGTTCGACGCCGTCATCCGCCCCACACCTCCTACAACGCGTAACCAATTCGGCAGTCGCGAGACAATGCCGAAGGCAGGCCCATCTTTCCGAATTGTCGCATTGGTCGTTTCGGTAAACTGCCACTCCGGCAATCACCCGACCACGCTCGGCAACGGGGCCCCGCAGACGTTCACACCATCGGCCGCTCACTGACCGCACACCGTGTGCGTCCCGAACACACCGGGGCGCGGAGTTCACCCCGTCCGGTTACCCGTAAACCTCTGCGGCACACGCCGCCGCCGGTGGGCCGCGCCGCCCCCGGAGGCGGACGAGCGGGCTCCGGCGTCGTCGCCCGGCCCGCTCAGCATCCGCGCCGCCGGTCGGCGACGGGACCTGTCTCGACTGTAGCTCTGCCGGCGACACCCGCGCCCACCAGCGAAAACGTGCGATCAGTCGGAAGCACGACGGCCACCGTGCCCCCTGCCGGGGACCGGTGGCCGTAACGTACGTGGGTCAGAAGCGGTCGGTCGGCCGGTACAGCCCCCAGACCTGGCGCAGCGTGCCGCACACCTCGCCCACCGTCGCCCGCTCCCGCAGGGCCTGCTTCATCGGGTGCAGCACGTTCTCCGTGCCCTCGGCGGCGGCCCGCAACGCCGCCAGAGCCCGCTCGACCGCCCCGTTGTCCCGCTCGGCGCGCAGCTTGGCCAGCCGCTCGCCCTGGGCCGCCTCGATCGTCGGGTCCACCCGCAACGGCTCGTACGGCTCCTCGGCGTCGATGGCGAACCGGTTGAGCCCGACCACCACCCGCTCCCCCGAGTCGATCTCCTGCGCGATCCGGTACGCGGACTGCTCGATCTCCCGCTTCTGGAAGCCCGCCTCGATCGCGTCCACCGCCGAACCGTGCTCGAAGACCCGCTCCATCAGCTCGTTGGCCGCCGCCTCGACCTCGGCGGTCATCGCCTCCACCACGTACGAGCCGGCGAACGGGTCCACGGTGGCGGTCAGGTCCGTCTCGTAGGCCAGGACCTGCTGGGTACGCAACGCGAGCCGGGCCGCCTTCTCGGTGGGCAGCGCGATCGCCTCGTCGAAGCTGTTGGTGTGCAGCGACTGGGTGCCGCCGAGCACCGCGCCGAGCCCCTGGACCGCCACCCGGACCAGGTTGACCTCGGGCTGCTGGGCGGTGAGCTGCACACCGGCGGTCTGGGTGTGGAACCGCAGCATCATGGACTTCGGGTTCTGCGCGCCGAACTCGTCGCGCATCAGCCGGGCCCAGATCCGTCGGGCGGCGCGGAACTTCGCGACCTCCTCCAGCAGGGTGGTCCGGGCGACGAAGAAGAACGACAGTCGAGGCGCGAAGTCGTCCACCGCGAGCCCGGCGGCGAGCGCGGCGCGGACGTACTCGACACCGTTGGCGAGGGTGAACGCGATCTCCTGCGCGGGCGTCGCGCCGGCCTCGGCCATGTGGTACCCGGAGATGGAGATGGTGTTCCACTTCGGCACCTCCGCCCGGCAGTAGGCGAAGGTGTCGGCGACCAGCCGCAGTGAGGGCTTCGGCGGGAAGATGTACGTCCCGCGGGCGATGTACTCCTTGAGGATGTCGTTCTGGATCGTGCCGTTCAGCGCCGACCCGGGTACGCCGTTCTCCTCGGCGACCAGTTGGTAGAGCAGGAGCAGCACCGAGCCGGGCGCGTTGATCGTCATCGAGGTGGAGACCTTGTCCAGCGGGATGCCGTCGAAGAGCAGCCGCATGTCCTCGATGGAGTCGATGGCGACGCCGACCTTGCCCACCTCGCCGTGCGCGATCGGGTCGTCGGAGTCGTAGCCCATCTGGGTCGGCAGGTCGAAGGCGACGGAGAGGCCCATCGTGCCCGCCCGCAGCAGCTGGTGGTAGCGCGCGTTGGACTCGGTGGCGGTGCCGAAGCCGGCGTACTGCCGCATGGTCCAGGGGCGGGAGGTGTACATGGTGGGGTAGACCCCACGGGTGTACGGGTACTCGCCGGGACCACCCAGCCGGGAGTCCAGGTCCTCCGGAAGGTCGGCCGCCGTGTAGACGCCCTTGATCGGGAAACCGGACTCGCTTGACCGCCGTTCGCTCATCAACGGATGGTAGGACGAGGCGGCGCGTCGGCGGGTGAGGGATTCCGCACAGTCCGTCCGCGAAGGTCGACCAGAGGTGAACGGCTGGGCACGTACCGTCGAGTTCGGTAAACGTCCGCCGCGTCGGGTTTCGCATCGGGCGTCGGAACCAGCAAGATAGGGGGGTTGTGTCCCAGCCCCCTCGATTTCCCCCGGTGGCTTTTCTGTGACTCAGATCCCGACGTGGAGCGGCGGACCAGTCAGTCCCCCCAACGGACGCGCGACACCCGGCACCACCATCGGTGGTCGGTACTCGTTGCGCTCCTCCGTGGGCAACGGGGGCATGGGCACGGTCTGGCGTGCCACCGACACGCTGCTGCGTCGTGACGTGGCCGTCAAGGAGGTCGTGCTGCCGCCAGGGCTCGCCCCGAGCGACCGCGACGCCATGTACGAGCGCACCCTCCGCGAGGCGCGCGCCGCCGCCGCGATCCAGCACCCGGCCGTGGTGCAGGTGTACGACGTGGTCACCGAGGGCGGCCGGCCGTGGATCGTGATGGAGCTGCTGGACGCCCGCAGCCTCGCCGACATGGTGATCGAGGACGGCCCGGTCGCGCAACGGGTGGTGGCCAAGATCGGCATCGCCCTGCTGGGCGCGCTGGAGGTGGCGCACGCGATCGGCGTGCTGCACCGCGACGTCAAGCCGGCCAACGTGCTGATCTGCTCCGACGGCCGCTGCGTGCTGACCGACTTCGGCGTCGCCCGGATGCCCACCGACGTGCAGCTCACCACCCCCGGGATGGTGCTCGGCTCGCCGCACTTCATCTCACCGGAGCGGGCGATGGGCCAGGACTTCGGGCCCCCCAGCGACCTGTTCTCCCTCGGCGTGACCCTCTACACGGCGGTGGAGGGCCGGCCCCCGTTCGACAAGGGCGACCCGATCGAGACGATGCACGCCGTCGTCGAGGACCCGCCGGCCCCGCCGCAGCGCAGCGGCCCGCTGACGCGCGTGCTCATGGGCCTGCTGGAGAAGGATCCGGCTCGCCGGCTTGACGTGCACACCGCCCGGGCCATGCTCCGTGAGCTGCTGGCCGGCCCGCTGACCAGCACCGCCGCCGCGGTCAACTCGGTGACCGACCCCTACTCGGTGGTGCCGGTGCAGCGGCCGGTGTCGACCCCGCCGCCGGCCGCGCCGGAGCCGAAGCCGAGCGGCCAGATCGGC
>NZ_JBFAMU010000222.1:0-8180 GCF_040656655.1 Micromonospora sp. NPDC049799 | reverse complement strand
CCGGGACCGGCCCGGACGCCCGCGCGGCGCGTCACGCCTCGGGCTGCTGGCCCTCCAGGTCGGCCGAGCCCGCCGACGTCGTCGGCTTGTGGGACTCCTCGGTCGGCTGCGTCGGGGTGTCCGGACGCTCGGACGCCGGAGCCTCGGCCGCCTTCTCCCCGTCCAGCAGCGCGGTCAGCGCCGCCCCGGTGATCCGCCGGAACGTCCTACCCACCCGGCGGCGGTCCAGGATGGCCACCTCCAGCTGGTTGGCGGCGATGGTGCGCGCCGCACCACCCTCACCCCCGACGGTGCTCAGCGCCTGCACGGCGACCTTCACGGCGTCCTGCAGCGACATGTCCGGCCGGTGGTTCGACTTCAGCACGCCGGTGATCGCCTCGGCCTGACCGCCCATCGCCATCCGGCCCGGCTCGTCGTTGACCGAACCGTCGTAGGTGAGCCGGTACAGCTCGTCGTCCTCATGGGTGGAACCGACCTGCGCCACGCAGATCTCCACCTCGAACGGCTTCGACTGCTCGGTGAAGATCGCCCCCAGGGTCTGCGCGAACGCGTTCGCCAGGGCCCGACCGGTCACGTCGCGCCGGTCGTAGCTCAGACCGTTCAGATCGGCCATCCGCACGCCCGCGCGGCGCAGGTTCTCGAACTCGTTGTACTTGCCGACCGCGGCGAAGCCGATCCGGTCGTAGATCTCGCTGACCTTGTGCAGCGCACTGGACAGGTTCTCGGCGACGAAGAGCACCCCGCCGGAGTAGCTGAGGACGACCGCGCTGCGGCCCCGGGCGATGCCCTTGCGGGCCAGCTCGGAGCGGTCGCGCATGATCTGCTCGGGCGAGGCGTAGAACTGCATGGCCACGGCGGCGGTTCTCCTTAGGGCGCTGTGCTGGGGACTGCTGTCGGGTGGGGGCTCAGCCGCCCGGGTTCTCCATCCGGCCGGCGACCACGCTCTCCGCGATCGCCGCCGTCTCGGCGTCGGTCAGCCGGTGGGTGCCCTCCGCGGTCGCGGTCATCACGACCGGGTAGATCCGCCGGGTCAGGTCCGGGCCGCCGGTCGCCGTGTCGTCGTCGGCCGCGTCGTAGAGCGCCTCCACCGCGAGCCGCATCGCGTCGTCGATGGACAGCCCGGCCCGGAACCGCTTCTTCAGGGCCGAGCGGGCGAAGATCGATCCGGAGCCGATCGCGTCGTAGCCGGTCTCCTCGTACGGGCCGCCGGTGACGTCGAAGCTGAAGATGCGCCCGGCCCGCGCCGGGTCGCCCGCCGCCAGGTCGAAGCCGGCGAACAGCGGGATCACCGCGAGGCCCTGCATCGCCGCGCCGAGGTTGCCCCGGATCATCGACGCGAGGCGGTTGGCCTTGCCGTCGAGCGAGAGCATCGCGCCCTCGATCTTCTCGTAGTGCTCCAGCTCCACCTGGAACAGTCGCATCAGCTCGATGCCGATGCCGGCCGTACCGGCGATGCCGACCAGCGAGTACGCGTCGGCCGGGTGCACCTTCTCAATGTCGCGCTGGGCGATCAGGTTGCCCATGGTGGCCCGCCGGTCGCCGGCCATCACGACACCCCCGGCGGCGGAGATCGCCACGATGGTGGTCGCGTGCGGCGCCAGGTCGGCGGCCATGCCCGGCGGCAGCGGCCGTCGACCGGGCAGCATCTCGGGAGCCACCTTGCTCAGGAAGGTCGTGAAGGAGGACGTCCCCGCGTTGGTGAACACATCTGGTAGACGCCCGGATGGATCAAAACCCGCTGCCACGTGGTTCCTCTCAGGTACGTGATCGCCCTGGCCAGCCTCGTGGGACTGTCACGGAACTGGCCAAGACCACCGTTGCAGTTGAAGCAGAGTATCCCGCGCACCCACCCGGTGCGATGATCGTGGTCCAGATGTTGGGGATCTTCACCCGCGCAGATGGCACAGACGCCGCCCTGCCCGGCCAGGAGCTCGTCGAACTCCTTCTGCCCGACGCCGTAGCGGCGGCGCAGGTGGTACTCACGGCTACCGCCGTACAGTCGCTGAACGGTTTCCTTGCCTCGCGCGTTATGGCATGGCTTGCAGTAGCTGTGCCGACCGCTCGCCTTCCTGCTCGTGGTGGGAAAATCCTCGAGCGACTTGATCTGTTTGCAGTCCGGGCACCACTTCAGACCCGGACCGACCGGCGACGGTGACCGCTTCTGTGGCGCGATGCCACGCTTACGCCGGCTAGCTTCCGAACGGGCGGCCGCGCATGACTTGCAGTAGTAGGCAAGCCCGTCCGTCCGGCGGCGGTTACGGTGAAACTCGGAGATCGGCAGCGAGCGCTGACACTGAGGGCATAGTTTATCCGAGCCGGAGGGCAAATCGGACATATGCCTCATTCTCCCCCTTTCTGGACGTACCCCCTCACGAACTCCTCGGCGTTCTCCTCCAGGACCGAGTCGATCTCGTCGAGCAGGTCGTCGACGTCCTCGGTGATCTCGGCGTGCCGCTCGGCGACCTCCGGGTTCGCCTCGGTGGTGACGTCCTCGATCTCCTCGCCCTGCCGGGACTTGCCCGACTGCGACTGCCCGCCGGTGTCACGAGTGGCCATGACTGCCTCCTCCACGATCGTCTGCGATGAACTTACCTCGCGGGAACGACGAAAAGCCCGCCGCGCGCCGCTTGCGGCACCGACGGGCAGATCGTGTTCGGCGTACGCCGGAGGCGACGACGGGGGCTCAGCCGCCGGTCAGCGTCTCCAGGAGGTCCTTGGCGCTCTCGCAGCGGTCGAAGAGCGCCCCGACGTGCTTGCGGGTGCCCCGCTCCGGCTCCATCATCGGCACCCGGACCAGCGACTCCCGGCCCACGTCGAAGATGACCGAGTCCCAGCTCGCCGCGACCACCTCGGAGGCGTACTGGGCCAGGCAGCGGCCCCGGAAGTACGCCCGGGTGTCCTCCGGCGGCTCGGTCATCGCCCGACGGGTCTCGTCGTCGGTCAGCAGCGTCTTCATCGCGCCCCGGGACACCAGCCGGTGATAGAGGCCCTTCTCCGGGCGGACGTCGGAGTACTGCAGGTCGACCAGTTGCAGCTTGTGCGAGCCCCAGCCCAGCTTCTCCCGCTCCCGGTAGCCCTCCAGCAGCCGCAGCTTCGCCACCCAGTCCAGCTGGTCGGCGCAGAGGAACGCGTCGCGGCCGAGCTTGTCCAGGACGTCCTCCCACCGGTCCAGCACGTCGGCCGTCTGCTCGTCGACGTCGTCGCCGTACCGGTCGTCCACGAAGGAGCGCACCCGCTCCAGGTACGCCCACTGCACGTCCAGGGCGGTGAGCCGGCGCCCGTCGCGCAGCCGCATGAGGTGCTTCAGCGACGGGTCGTGGCTGACCGCGCGCAGCTCGCTGACCGGGTCGGCGATGCCGAAGTCGGGGCCGAGCGCCTTCTCCTCGATCATGGTGAGGATCAGCGCGGTGGTGCCCACCTTGAGGTACGTGGAGATCTCCGACAGGTTGGCGTCGCCGATGATGACGTGCAGCCGGCGGTACTTGTCGGCGTCGGCGTGCGGCTCGTCACGGGTGTTGATGATCGGCCGCTTGAGGGTGGTCTCCAACCCCACCTCGACCTCGAAGAAGTCGGCGCGCTGGGAGATCTGGAAGCCGGTCTGCCCGCCGTCCTGACCGATGCCGACGCGGCCGGCGCCGCAGACGATCTGCCGGGTGACGAAGAACGGCGTCAGGTACGCGACGATGTCGGCGAAGGGCGTCTGCCGGCGCATCAGGTAGTTCTCGTGGGCGCCGTAGCTCGCGCCCTTGTTGTCGGTGTTGTTCTTGTAGAGGTGGATCGGCTGGGTGCCCGGAATGGTGGCGGCCCGGCGGGACGCCTCGGCCATCACCCGCTCCCCCGCCTTGTCCCAGCGGACCACGTCCCGCGGGCTGGTCACCTCCGGAGTGGAGTACTCCGGGTGGGCGTGGTCGACGTAGAGGCGGGCACCGTTGGTGAGTATCACGTTGGCCAGGCCGAGATCCTCGTCGGCGAGCGCCTCCGCCGGGTCGTAGGCGGCACCGGAGTAGGTGAAGCCGCGGGCGTCGCGCAGCGGCGACTCCTCCTCGTAGTCCCAGCGGGCGCGTCCACCGCGGGTGAGTTCCGGGCGTGCCCCGTAGGCATTGACCACCTGCGACGAGGTGACCATCGGGTTGGCTCCGGCCTGGCCGGGCACGGAGATGCCGTACTCGACCTCGGTGCCCATGATCCGTCTTACGCTCATCGACCTACCCGCATTCCCTCGCCCGTCCGGTCCCCGTCACGTCGAGCGTAGTCGCCGCTTCGACGGTAGGTGGCGCGCCGGGCCCGCGGGCGGTCGCGCGCGCAGCGCCGGGTCGCCGTGGAATCAGAAGAAGGCGTACGACGAGTCCGGCGCATCCTCGGTCTGCGAGGCCGGGGGTGGCGTGATGGTGACCGGCTCGCCGAAGCTGTGCAGCGTCATCTCGGTCTTCATCGATCCGGTAGGCATGTCGACGGTGTAGCTGAGGGCGGTCAGCCGACCCTCGGCGTCGATCGAGGCTTCGAACGGCACCGCGGAGGGCTGCTTGACCAGCTTGGCGATGCTCTCGAGGGACTCGCGCTGGTCGTCGCTCCCGGCCGCGGCGGCCGCCTTGTGGAGGTCGGCGATGCCGGTGTAGCGCCCGTCGCCCGCCGACTGGGCGGAGACGACGCCACCGAGGATGCCGGCCTGCGACTCGATGTCGAGGCCCTGGGACAGTGGGCCGCCCGGCTTGAGCCGGGCACGGTCGAGCTTCATCCAGGCGTCGTCCTCGGTCTCGTCCTTCAGGTAGACGGCGTCCTTGGACACGATCAGGGTGAAGGACTCGGGTCCGCTCATCTCCACCGTCATCTCCTCGGTGGCCGGGTCGACGGCCGCCTCCAGGCGCAGGGACTGGCCGCCGACGCCCATGGTCACGTCCATGCGCACCGGCTCACGGACGCTACGGGCGAGGCTGCCGGTGATGGCGGCGACCGGGTCGACGGCGGCGCTGCTGGCCGTCAACGAGGGACTGGGCGCGGCGCCGGCCGGCGAGTCGGTGTCCGTGCCGCAGCCGGCGAGCAGCGCGGTGAGGCCGAGGGCAAGGGCGGGAATGAGTCGTCGTCGCACGCCGAGACCCTAGCGGCTGGAGCCGCTTCACGTCGTCCGGAAAACCGGAACGGCGGGGCGGCGCCGGATGGCGCCGCCCCGCCGTCGCCGACGTCGGCTACAGGTACTGGCCGGTGTTGCTGGCGGTCTCGATGGACCGGCCGGCCTCGGCGCCCTTGCCTCCGGAGACGAGCGTGCGGATGTAGACGATCCGCTCGCCCTTCTTGCCGGAGATGCGGGCCCAGTCGTCGGGGTTGGTGGTGTTGGGAAGGTCCTCGTTCTCCCGGAACTCGTCGACGCAGGCGTCGAGGAGGTGCTGGAGCCGGAGGCCCTTGCGACCGGAGGTGAGGAACTCCTTGATGGCCATCTTCTTGCCCCGGTCGACGATGTTCTGGATCATCGCGCCGGAGTTGAAGTCCTTGAAGTACAGGACTTCCTTGTCGCCGTTGGCGTAGGTGACCTCGAGGAAGCGGTTCTCCTCGGTCTCCGAGTACATCCGCAGCACGACCGCATCGATCATCGCCGCCACGGTGGCCTGAGGGTCGCCGCCGTGTTCGGCCAGGTCGTCCGGGTGCAGGGGCAGCCCGGAGAGGATGTACTTGGAGAAGATGTCCTTGGCGGCCTCGGCGTCGGGCCGCTCAATCTTGATCTTCACGTCGAGCCGGCCGGGGCGCAGGATGGCCGGGTCGATCATGTCCTCCCGGTTGGAGGCGCCGATGACGATGACGTTCTCCAGGCCCTCGACACCGTCGATCTCGCTGAGCAGCTGGGGGACGATCGTGTTCTCCACGTCGGAGGAGACACCCGAGCCACGGGTCCGGAAGATCGAGTCCATCTCGTCGAAGAACACGATCACCGGCGTGCCCTCGCCGGCCTTCTCCCGCGCCCGCTGGAAGATCAGCCGGATGTGCCGCTCGGTCTCACCGACGTACTTGTTGAGCAGCTCCGGGCCCTTGATGTTGAGGAAGAAGCTGGTGTGCCTCTCCTTGCCCATCCGCTCGGCGATCTTCTTCGCCAGCGAGTTGGCCACCGCCTTGGCGATCAGCGTCTTGCCGCAGCCGGGCGGGCCGTAGAGCAGGATGCCCTTCGGCGGGCGGAGCTGGTGCTCACGGAACAGGTCGGCGTGCAGGAAGGGCAGCTCCACCGCGTCGCGGATCTGCTCGATCTGCGACTGGAGGCCACCGATGTCGGTGTAGTCGACGTCGGGCACCTCCTCCAGGACCAGCTCCTCGACCTCGCTCTTCGGGATCCGCTCGTACGCGTACGCCGAGCGGGGCTCGATCATGAGCGAGTCGCCGGCGCGGATCGGCGTGCCGATCAGGGTGTCGGCGAGGTGGACGATCCGCTCCTCGTCGGAGTGGGAGACCACCAGCGCCCGGTCACCGGCCGCTCCGTCGGGACCGGCGAGGATCTCCTTGAGCATCACCACCTCGCCGACCCGCTCGAAACCGAACGCGTCGACGATGTTGAGCGCGTCGTTGAGCAGGACCTCCTGGCCACGTTGCAGCTCGTCCACGTCGAGCGAGGGCGAGACCGCGACCCTGAGCTTGCGACCGCCGGTGAACACGTCCACCGTGCCGTCGTCGTGCCGGGCCAGGAAGACGCCGTAGCCACTCGGCGGTTGCGCGAGGCGGTCGATCTCCTCCTTGAGCGTCACGATCTGCGCGCGAGCTTCCTTGAGGGTGCTCACCAGCCGGTCGTTGTTCTCGGTCAGCCGCGCCAACTGTGCCTGGGTGGCCGCCAGCCGCTCTTCGAGCTGCCGGACGTGTCGGGGGCTTTCGGTCAACTTGCGCCGCACCAGAGCGAGTTCCTCTTGAAGGAACGCGACCTGCGTGGAGAGATCGTGGGCCTCCTTCTCCCACCGTGCGGCGCGCGAGTCCGCGTCGTCGCTGCGTGCCACGTCCCACCTCCCCGGGGGGCTTGAACGTTCTGCCCTAACACTAGCCGCTATGAGGCCGATTCGGTCCCACGCAACGCCCTCGTCACCGAACCTTGATCGCCAAGGGTGGGTCGGCGGGCCGGAACGGGCGTTCGGGTACCGTCGAGGCGTGGGACGGGAGAACATGGGGGGTGCACCGGTGGCCGAGGTCGCGACCGACCAGCTGCAGGTCTGGGTGGACCAGGATCTCTGCACGGGTGACGGGCTCTGCGTGCAGTACGCGCCGGAGGTGTTCGAGTTCGACATCGACGGCCTGGCGTACGTGAAGGGCCCCGACGGTGAGCTGCTCCAGGCGCCGGGTGCCCGCGTGGACGTGCCCGAGCACCTGCGCCTCGAGGTGATCGACTCGGCGAAGGAGTGCCCGGGCGACTGCATCCACGTCGTGCGCGGCAGCGACGGCGTCGAGGTGGCGGGCCCGGAGGCCGAGGACTGACGGACGCGGTCCAGCGGTCGCGGTGTCGAGCTGCCCCACCGCTGGGCCGACCCGGCATCGACCGGGCCCCGCCGACGGGCGTGTGTCAGAGCATCGGTCGGCCGACCACCGACGCCACCAGCCGGGCGAACTCCTCCAGGCGGGCGATCTGCCCGGCGCCGCCGTCGTCGAGGGTCTTGCCAAAGCGCAGCGCGTCGTGGCGGGGCCCGCCGACGACCTCCTCGGTGGGCGGGGCCTCGTCGAGCGAGGTCAGCAGCAGGTAGACGTCAATGCTGTCGACGCGGATCCCGCCGTCGTCGTCGCGGGTCAGCCGGCGCCGGCAGCCCACCTCGGTGACGGTGCTGACCGGGACCACGCGCAGCGAGGAGGTCATCGAGCCGGGTGGGCCCTCACCGGGCGGCACGTCCTCGCCGTGCCAGAGGATCAGTCGGCTGCCGTCGCAGACGACGACCTCCTGCCATACGCCGTTGACCTCGTTGACGAAGCGTTCCAGGGTGAATCCGAGCACGGAGGCGCCCCGCAGCACCCCGCCGAGCGCCTCGAGGGCCACGTCGGGGTCACGCAGGTAGGCGCGTGCCGCCGACTCGAGGTCCTGGTAGGGCGACCAGTCCGGGAACACCGCCGGCAGGTCGCCGCCGAAGCCGGGCCGGGTCATGCCGCCTCCCCGCACTCGTGCCGCCGGCCCGCGTACGCCGGCGGGGTCCGCACCGTCATGCCCGGCCGCCGCCTTCCGCCGTCACGGC
>NZ_JBFAMU010000221.1:0-8187 GCF_040656655.1 Micromonospora sp. NPDC049799 | reverse complement strand
CGTGCCGTCACCGGCGGCCTGTACGCGGCGACGATCGGCGCCGCGCACCGGACCGTCTACCGCCCCTGACGTCGGTTCGACCCGGACCGCGACGGTGACGCCGCGTACGGCCCGGGTGACGGCACGGGGTGTCAGCGGGTGATGTGGCGGTGCTTGCTGCGCAGCTTGAACGGCATCAGCGCGCTCTCGATCTTGGTGGCGGTGGTCATCTTCGACGCACCGTCCCGCCGCTCCTCGAAGCGGATCGGCACCTCCAGGATCGTGTGCCCCAGCTTGGTGGCCAGGTAGTGCATCTCCACCTGGAAGCTGTAGCCGTTGGACTGCACGCGCTCCAGACCGATGTCGCGCAGCGCGTCCGCCCGCCAGATCTTGAACCCGGCGGTCAGGTCGCGGATCCGCACCCGCAGCAGCGTGTGCACGTAGAGGTTCGCCCAGCCGCTGAGGGCCCGCCGGTACAGCGGCCAGTTCTCGTCCAGTTCGCCGCCGGGCACGTACCGGGAGCCGATCACCACGCCCGCGCGGGTGCTGAGCAGGGCGCCGAGCATGCCCGGTAGCGCCTCCGGCGGGTGCGAGAGGTCGGCGTCCATCTGCGCCACGTACTCCGCGCCGCCGTCGAGGGCACGCCCGATCCCGTCCACGTACGCGCGCCCGAGCCCTTCCTTGCCGGCGCGGTGCACGACCTCGAACCGGTCCGGGTGCTCGATGGCCAGCTTGTCGGCCACCTCCCCGGTGCCGTCCGGCGAGTTGTCGTCGGCGACGAGGATCTTCAGGCCCGGCAGAGGCAGGGCGAGGAGCCGCTCGACCAGGCCCGGGAGGTTGCCCGCCTCGTTGTAGGTCGGGACAACGACGGTCACGCGCACGTCCCGCCACGGCGAGGGCAGCTGCACGGCTTCAATCATTTCGGACATCCTCGGTCTGCGGACAGGGCTCCCTGAGAGGGTAGCCACCTGCTCCATCGGTGCTGACAATGCTCCCCGTTACCGGTCCGGCGTGCCGCGTTCCGGCACCCTCCGAAGCCTGGTCCGCGGCCGGTCGCTCAGCGCCGACGCCGGCCGAGAGCGGTCACGGCCAGGGCCAGCGCGGTCAGCGCCACGCCGGAGACGGCCGGCTTGTGCGTTCCCACCCACAGTGCGGCGGAGGTGCGCCGGGCCCGGTCGGTGAAGACGCCCTCGGCGCCCCGGTCCGCGTCGTCGTCGCCGGGCCGGTCGAGGTTGTCACGCCAGGCGGCCGGATCGATCTCGGTCCCGGTCTGCTGGCTGTCGTACCCGTCCCGGGCCAGCTTCCGGTCCAGCAGGCCGGGCGCCAGGATGTCGCCCAGCCGGGCCTTCCAGGTCGGTCCGCCCACGTTGAGTTCCCTCCGACCGTGGTCGGCGGCCCAGAGGATGGCCCGGGCGGCCACCTCCGGCGCGAAGATCGGCGGCACCGGCTGCGGGTGGCGCGGCAGCCGCGTCCGCACCCAGGAGAACTGCGGCGTGTTGATCGCCGGTAGCTGGACCATCGACAGCGTCACCCCGGGGTACTCGTGCAGCAACTCCGCCCGCAGCGAGTCGTTGAAGCCCTGGATCGCGTGCTTGCTGGCGCAGTACGCCGACTGGAGAGGGATCCCCCGGTAGGCCAGCGCCGAGCCGACCTGCACGATCGCGCCCCGCCCGTGGACCCGCATGTGCCGCAGCGCGGCCAGCGTGCCGTACACGGTGCCCAGGTAGTTGACCTCGGTGACCCGGCGGAACTCGGGCGCGGTCACCTCCCAGGCGGGAGCGAACACCGACACCATCGCGTTGTTGACCCACACGTCGATCCCGCCGTACCGGTCACCGCGGACCGGATCGCCGTCGGGGCCGCGCACCGCGACCAGGTCGCGGCCATCCGCGCGCGGCTCGGCGAGGCCGGAGCGGGCATCACCGTCGACACCGCCAACCGGCTCCAGGGCCGGGAGTACGACGTGACGATCGTGCTGCATCCGCTCTCCGGCCGGCGGGACGCTACCGCGTTCCACCTGGAGTCGGGGCGGCTGTGCGTGCTGACGTCGCGGCACCGGCACGCGTGTGTGGTGGTGGCGCGGGCGGGGATCGCGGAGCTGCTGGATGCGCACCCGTCTACGGAGACGGTGCACCTGGACGTGCCGGTCAAGTTTCCGGACGGGTGGCAGGCCAACCAGTCGATGCTCGCGCGCCTGACCAGCGTCAGCCTGGTGGCATGATCAACTCGGCTTCATTGAAGCCGGGGTGTCCGGGTGAGGTTTTCAGCCCGACTTCAATGACGTCGAGTGGATCTACCTAGGCGGCGATCGCCCGAGCGGTCGTGTAGACGTCGGCGGGCAGCGGGTGCGTCAGCTGCCAGATGATTCGCATGGGCCGGTCCCCGGCGTGCTCGCGGTAGGTCATCGGGCCGGCATACAGGTACGCGGGCGCCCCCAGGTCGCGATCGGGCACTTTGGACTCGCGGACGAACAGGTGCACCGTCGAGCCGCGCGAGGCGTGGTGGATGTAGCGCTGCCCCGTCGCCGACGCCGCCGACGTGGTGCTCTGCGACTCCCACTGAAACAGCTCGTCGGTGATGGCCCGGTCGGCGTACATCGTGGTGGGGGAGTAGTGGTGCTCCGACTTGACCAAGGTGACGAAGAACAGGTCCGCCTGCTCCGACTCCAGCCACTTCACGCCCTCGCGCAGCGACCCCGGGTTCGGCATGCCGAACGCGGCGCACGCCTCGTTGCGGCTGTAGCGGGCGTGCACCCGCAGCGGCACCGCTCCCGGCAGCGGTTCCGAGGTGACGCGGTGGATCCGGTCCCGCAGCACCTCCGCGACCTGGCGCAGCTCGGCACAGCGGGCCGGTTCTGCCCACAGCCGCGCCAACCGCTCGTCGCGCGACGCCAGCGACGCATTCGGCCCCCACAGGTCGAAGTGCAGCATGTCCCACAGTCGCCCGACCTCCGGCCGCTCACCGGATGCCATCCGCGCCAGCAGGTCCAGCCGGTCGACGTCGTCGATATGTAGCATCCGCCCGATGGCCCGGCCCAGCTCCCGGTCGTCCGTGTCGGGCGACGCGGTATCCACCCCGGCGAGCCGCCGCAGCCCGGCCCACCCGCCGAGGCTGGCCGACCGGTACACGTCCTCGATCTCCACCCCGGTCTCTCGCAGGAACTCGGCCAGGCTGACGTCCCCGAGCTGCCGCAGCTCCGCGACAAGGCCGCTCTTCGACGTCGGCAGCGCCGATTTCAGATTGGCGAGCACGTGCTCCTTCGCCACCCGATCCAACTGCACGTGGCAGCCACTCGGCAGGGACGGGAAGTCCTGCTCGACGGCCTCTCGGATCGCCTTGCGGCTGACCCCGGTCAGGGCCCGCCAGCGCAGGTCGAAGCGGAAGTTGGCGTGCTGCCCGCCGATGAAGTCCAGCACCGTCAGGCAGGGCTTGTCGTCGTCGAGGCGCAGCCCACGGCCGAGCTGTTGAAGGAAGATCGTCGCGCTCTCGGTGGGCCGCAGCATGAGGATCGTGTCGACCATCGGCAGGTCGACACCCTCGTTGAACAGATCCACCGTGAAGAGCACCCGCACGTTGCCTTTACGGAACTCCGTCAGCAGGGCTTGCCGACCGGCCGCGTCGACCCGCGACGTCACCGCGGCCGACGCCACACCGTGCTGGGTGAACCAGTCCGCCATGAACTCCGCGTGCCCGATGCTCACGCAGAACCCGAGCGCCCGCATCCGCCTCGCGTCGACGGTGTCGCGTACCGCCCGCAGCACCATCCGCGCCCGAGCGTGGTTGCCGGTGTAGACGCCATCCAGCTCCGCTGGGTCGTACCCCTGCCCGCGCTTCCAACGCAGCTGCGACAGGTCCGTGTCGTCGTGCAGCCCGAAGTACTGGAACGGTGCGAGCAACTGCCGCTCCAACGCGTCCCACAGGTGTAGCTCCACGGCGGCGCGGCCGTCGAACCACCGCCGCACGTCGCCGCCGTCGCTGCGGTCGGGCGTCGCCGTCAACCCCAGGAGTACGCGCGGACGCAGCCGATTGAGGAGGCTGGCGTACGTCGGCGCCTCCGCGTGGTGGAACTCGTCGACGATGACCATGTCGTACGCCTCGTGGTCGATCTCCCGCCGGTGTAGCGACTGGATGGAGGCAAAGACGTGCCGCCAGTCGCGTGGGGTCTGCCCGCCGACGAGCGTCTCGCCGAAGCTGCCATCGCCCAGCACCTGCCGGAACGTCGCGAGGCTCTGCCGCAGGATCTGCTCCTGGTGGGCGACGAAGAGCAGCGAGTCCGTCTTGCCCGCCTTGCGCAGGCGGCGGTAGTCCAGGGCGGCGACGATAGTCTTGCCGGTGCCGGTGGCCATCACCACGAGGTTCCGGTGCCGGCCGTGCACCTCACGCTCGGCGTCAAGGTCCGCGAGGATCTCCGCCTGGTATGGGTACGGCCGGACGTCCAGGTTGGCGATCGGGGTGGAAGCGTCGCCGGGGCGCTCCCCGGTGAGCGCCTGCCGCAGGCGTTCAGCGTCCCGGCCGGGGTCGTAGTCCTCAAACGCCGGGTCGTTCCAGTAGTCCTCGAACGTGGCCGTGAACGTGTCGATGACGTGCGGCTGCTCGATGTTGGAGACCCGGACGTTCCACTCCACGCCGTCGACCAGGGCAGCCTTCGACAGGTTGGACGAGCCGACGTACGCGGTGGTGGTGCCGTTGTGCCGGCGGAACAGCCACGCCTTGGCGTGTAGGCGGGTGGTCCGCGTCTCGTACGACACCTTGATCTCGGCGCCCAGCTCGGCGAGCCGGTCGAGGGCTCGTTGGTCGGTCGCGCCGAGGTACGTCGTGGTGATGACACGCAGCCGGCCGTTCCGCTGCATGAGGTCCCGGATGGCCGGCTCGACGATGCGCAGGCCGTGCCACTTGATGAACGCGCAGAGCAGGTCGACCTGTTCTGCCGAGGCCATCTCGTGGGTGACCTCGTGACCGATGCGGGGCTGGTTTCTGCCGTTCACCAGTAGGGCGCCGGTGCTGAGCGGGGTGGTCGGCCGCGTTGGGAAGGTGGGCAGTGCGGGCGGGGTGGGTGGGGCGGCGATGGCGTGCAGGAGGTGCTTGGCGTCGGTGACCTGATCCTGTGCCGTGGCCGCCTGGGGGCTGATCGCGGCGATGGTGTCGGCTATGCGGTTGGTCAGCTCGATCTGGCGGTGGAGTTTACCGTCACCGCCGGGGACTGCCTTGAGGGCGCGGTGGGCCAGGGTGGCGATGTGACGGGCGAGGGCGTCGGGGGCGTCGGCGGGGTCGAGCTTGTCGTGCTGGATGAGGGCGGGGTCTACGCGCTGGAGGCGGGTGGCCAGGTCGCGGGTGATGAGGTGCTCGTAGATGCCCCGCTCAAGATCCGTCACCCGGGCAAGGTAACCGGCCTCGGAGTGGGGCGCTGCCCCCTACCGCGCTGGCGCGGAACTGCTGTCGGGTCTACGACGGTTTCCGGACCAAGATTGTGTCTGCGGTGACGAGCTGGCCGGCACCGATGAACCGGCGGGCGACCAGCAGACCAGCCTCGTGAGCAGCCTGGCCACCGTGGCTGGCGGAAGCATCCGTCACCAGCCATGGCGTCAGGTCACGCTCAAAGGCATCCGCCGCTGACTTCAGTACGCAGCTCTCCGTGGCCACCCCGCAAAACACCAGATCAGTCCACCCCTCCCGCTCCGCCAGTTCGGTCCCAGCGTCCGAGAAGAACGAATAGGTCTTCTTGTCGATCACCGCCCGCGCCCGGTGAGCGTGCTCGGCGAGCTCCGCAACGATCTCGGTCTCCGGAGGCCCCTGCACCGCGCTCCAGTGGATCAGCCGCTCGAACGGACTCCCGGGGTAGTTGTGGTAGCGGGTGAAGACCACCGGCCGCCCAGTGGCCTCCCAGCGCTCCACCAGGTCGACCACCTTCGGGATGACGTGCCGGCTTCGGTCGTTGATGAAGCCGTTCTGCATGTCGATGACGATCAGGGCGGCCCGCGTCTCGCTCATGCGACGACTCTGCCACTCAACGCCTCGGTCTCGCGAAGCGCGGCCTGAGCCTGAGCCAACCGAGCCGGCAGGCCGCTCGTCGACAACGCAGCCTCACGCATCATGCAGTGCTGGGCCGTCTCCTGTGCCCGGGCGGTCGTCAGTCGCGAGTGCGCCGCCCGCAGGAAACGCCAGCCGTACTCCGGGGGCATCAACGGGTCGCGCCCCTCCTCGACTTCGCGCTGGATACGACGGCAGTACGCCCAGAGCATCTGTACGTCGATCTCGCACGAGACCAGGTCGTCTACCGCAAGGGCTCGATCTGGGCAGACGGCGTGGTAGGCCAGGCCGGACCAGCTCGCGTACCCGACCGAGACGCCGCGCATGCCGAACGTCTCTACCGCCGGCTGATCGAAGCCCTCGGCCAGCAGCCGGCGCTCCACATGGGTGCCGACCGGCTCAGGGCGGGGCACCGCACGACGGTTGACGAGCACCGACGGGAGACACATGAGGCGGACCGCGTTGTCCAGCTCATCGCCGTCCCAGGGCGACTCTCGGAGGACGTACATCGACAACACATATTCGGGTGCCTGCCACGCTGCCTCGTCTGGCAGCAGCTGTCGAAGCTGGTCCGTAGCCCATGGCAGATCGTCCTCGTAACTCTTGTACCGCCAAGCGGCCAACGACGCGAGACGCGTGAGGGTGAGGTCCTGCTCAAGGTGCAGAACCACCACGCCGCAGCCGAACACGTGGGCGGTGCACTTCCCTTCCCGGTGCGGCAGCGTCACCCGGGACACATCCAGCCAATCGTGCGGAAGGGATCGGCACGATGAGGCCAGCGCCTGAGCCGTGGCGGCACCGACGAACGCCGGCACGAACTTGTGGGACTGCACCCGATAGCCACCAGACGCAGGCGCGCCATACCCGGCAGGCTCCTGTCCTACCGCAGCAGCGAAACGACGAGCTGCCTCCGCAGAAGCCCTGCCCAACGCCGTGTCGAGGGCGGCTTGCATCTCCGGGCGCGGATGCACTGCCTCCCGGCCAGCCTCCCACTTCGACACGGTGCGCTCGCTGACGCCGAGGTGCTCGGCGAAGTCGCGGATGCTCATGCGTAGCGCGTGGCGCAGAAAACGAGTCTCCCGGCCGGTCCACGCCTGAACGGTGGTCATCAGTTTCGCCTCCGATCACATGAGACCGGTCCCATCGGAGCTTAGAGGCTCCCATTGCAGATTAGGTACAGCGCAAGTGCAGTGCGTAGCCGTACCGCACGATCTGCCGCTCGGTGAGGGTCGACGCATGGCCCGGGGCGGGTGCTGGGCTCCGGGGCTGCGTCGACCCGAACGACGCAGCCCCGACCCCGCCCGCCCCGGCGCCACTCCACCCGTTAACGAGGAGCCCTTCCTCTCCCTGAGGCGTTAACAAGGGCCCCCTCCTTACATCACCGGAGCCGGCATGCCCACCCTGCTTGACGACTTCAGGGTCCTCACCACGGCCCAGCTCGACCAGGGCGCCACGGCGTGACGCCGCCGGAGGTGGTCACCCGCTGGCTGCGCCTGGTCGTAGCGGACGCCGAACTGTCGCCGTACCTCATCGGGGTCGACCTGGACCGGCTCGCCAAGCACCTGACCGCGAGCCTCACCGCGGCGCTCGGGGGCGAACCGGCGGCGGACGCTTGGCGCGGCCTGGGCCTGTCTGAGGCGCAGCACCGGCGTGTCGTGGACTACCTGGTCGGGGTGCTCTGGGCGTTCGACCAGCCGGACGACCGGATCGCCCGGGTGCAGCGGGCGTTCGCCGGTGAGGTGCAAGCGTGACCCTCGCCGCCGCCTGGGAGACGGCCGTGGGAAAGGTCGTGGACGAGGCCGGGCGCATGCTGGCGGACGGGCTGCTCCCCGAACGGGACGCGGCGCTGCTCCTCGCCGCCCTCGGCCGCCTCACTGTCGGCGGCGACGACTCGGCTGGGCGGGCGCCCTGGACCGGCTCGCCCTCGTACCCCACCCGGGCCCGGAGTGGGCCACCGTGGTCGCCGCGCTGATCGACGGGGTGGACGTGGTGGTCACCGCCGTGCCGGCGGCGGTCTCCGCCCCGGTGGCCAACCGGCTCGCCGCCCGGGCCCGGCAGCGGGGCAGTGTGCTCGTCCCGTACGGGCGCTGGGACGGCGCCGACGTGACCCTCCAGGTGGTCCGGGGGGCGTGGGAGGGACTGGGTCCGGGCCGGGGCCGGCTGCGGCGCCGCGAGGTGACC
>NZ_JBFAMU010000220.1:0-8218 GCF_040656655.1 Micromonospora sp. NPDC049799 | reverse complement strand
GCCGCGCGCCGTCCGGGCGACCATGAAGCTCGCGGTGGAGACGTGGTCGCCCGGCCCGGGCCGGTTGGTGCCCATCTTCGCCGTGCCGAGGACCGTGTCGCCCTCGACCGCGACGACGGTCCGCGCGGGCGAGGGCTCCACCCACAGGGCGTACGCCTGCTCGGCCCGCAGCTCCGGGTCGTACGGGAAGGTCTCCCGCGCCCGCACCACGTCGGCGAGGATCGGCCACACCTGGGGCCAGTCCCGTTGGTCGAATTCCCGGATCAGCACGGTCCGGACGCTAGGCCCGCCGATCCCCGACGGCAACGTCGTTTCCGTGTGGAGCTTCTCCGTCTGGAGTTTCCGGGTGGGGTTTTTCCGTCGGGGCGCATCCGCGCGGCCGGGGCCGGACGAAGCATGGGTCGTGACGACAGTCACGCATCGAGTCGCCTCGACGAAAGGCCCGCTGATGAACATCGCACGACTCGCCGCCCGGGTGGCGGTGGGCGCCGTGGCCACCGCGCTGGCCACCACCGCCGTCGCCGTACCGGCCGCCCAGGCCGGCACCAAGAAGCCGCTGGGCACGAAGTCCCTCGCCCAGGTGCTCCTGGCCGACCAGAGCGGCTTCGACCACAACCCGCGCGACTTCGACGTGCTGACCAAGGCCGTGCTGGCGGTGCTGGAGGCCAAGCCGGACTCGCCGGTCAAGGTGCTCACCGACGGCACCGTGGCGCTGACCGCGTTCATCCCGAACGACGGCGCCTTCCAGCGGCTCGTCCAGGACCTCACCGACGCCTACCCCCGGCTGCCGAGCGAGAGCGCCGCCTTCACCGCCGTCGCCGGCCTCGGCATCGACACCGTGGAGAACGTGCTGCTCTACCACGTCGTACCGGGCGCCACGATCGACCGGAAGGCCGCGGTGAAGGCCGACGGCGCCGAGCTGACCACCGCGCTCGGCCCGACGATCGAGGTCGACGTCCGCCACTACCGGCACTACAAGCAGGTCCGGCTGGTCGACGCCGACACCGACGACCGCAACCCGCGCGTCGTCGCCTTCGACGTCAACAAGGGCAACAAGCAGATCGCGCACGCCATCGACCGGGTGCTGCGCCCGGTTGACCTGGACTGACGTACGCCTTGAACGGGTGGCGCCGACGCGACGTCGGCGCCACCCGTCGTCGTGCGGAAGCGGGTCCCTTCAGCGCCGACCACCCACCGGCAATCTCTCGGCCCCAGGGAACGGGCCGGCGGTGACCGCCGCGCCGCGCACCGCCGACGGGCACCGGAAACTGTCGTACTTATGTTCTAACGTGGACGCGTGATGGTGGCGTTGGCGCAGCTCAGCGGCGTGGTCGATGAGGTCGTCGACGCGTCACCGTGGGCGCTGTCCGACGCCGACGTGGTCGCGTCGCTGGACGCGGTGCACACGCTGGAGCAGCGACTGGCGGCGGTGAAGCTGGGCCTGGTGCGGGAGGTCGATGGTCGGGGGCTCGCCACCCGGCAGGGCGCCACGTCGACGGCGGTATGGCTGCGCGAGCGCCTCCGACTCACCGGCCGGTCGGCGCGCCACCTCGTCGCCACGGCCGCGAGTCTGGATGAGGGACCACCGCAGGTGCGGTCGGCGCTGGCCCGTGGCGCGGTCACCGTCGAGCAGGCCGTGGTGGTGGCCGAGACCGTCGGCGCGCTGCCTGCGGCCGTCGGTCCGGAGGTGGCCGACAAGGCCGCCTCGCTGCTGGTCGACTTCGCCGCACAGCACGAGCCCACCGTCCTGCGCCGTCTCGGCACGCGCATCCTCGACCACGTCGCCCCCGACCTGGCCGAGCAGGCCGAGGCGGAGGCACTCCGGCGCGCCGAGGAACGGGCGCTGGTCGACCGGCACCTCACGCTCGCCGACCAGCCCGACGGGCAGGTCCGCGTGACCGGTCGCCTCGACGGCGAGACCGCGTCGCTCCTCCGCGCGGCAATCGAGCCGCTGTGCGCCCCGGCCGGCCTGGGCGACGACCGCAGCCCGGGCCAACGACGGCACGACGCCCTTGCCGAGGTGTGCCGCCTGGCCCTGCGCACCGGCGACCTTCCCGAGCACGGCGGTGACCGGCCGCAGCTCGTCGTCACGGTCGCGCTGGAGCCGTTGCGCAACCATCTCGGTGCCGGCACGCTCGACACCGGGGTTCGTCTCACGCCCGACGCCGTCCGGCGGATCGCCTGCGACGCCGCCGTCCTGCCGGCCGTCCTCGGTGGCGAGAGTCAGGTGCTCGACGTGGGCCGGCAGCGGCGGCTGATCACCGGTCCGCTGCGTCGCGCCCTCGTCCTGCGTGACGGGGGCTGCGCCTTCCCCGGTTGCGACCGGCCGCCCCGCTGGTGCGACGGTCACCACATCCGACACTGGTCGGACGGCGGTCCCACCCGGTTGGACAACGCCGTCCTGCTCTGCGGTCACCACCACCGGGTCGTCCACCAGGGCGAATGGGGGGTGCGTCCCGGATCCGACGGCCGTCCCGAGTTCCTTCCCCCGGCCTGGCTCGATCCGCAGCGCGTACCCCGGCGGAACCTGTACCACCGACGGTGCTGAGATCGCGTTTGACCAGGTAAGCCGTGGACGGCACGACGGCGTGGCGTCCGCTGGCGTCAGGGCAGGGTGGTGCCGTGTCTGCGCGCTCTGGCCACCCTCCGGCCGGACCGATGTCCAGTCGGCGCTGCATCGCGCCACCGAGGCGGGAGCCGACCACCGGAGCCTGGCGAGAATAGTCGGCTCCCAGAGCGTGAAGGGCTGGCTCACCCGGACTTCGTGGAGCCCGCAGGGCGCCTCACTTCGAACAGGAGGCTGTCGTGGCCCGCCGCGTCAGGCCGGATTCCTACGCGCACCGCACCGATCTTCTCCAGCGCCCGTTGCGAACGCCGATTGTCGGGGCCTACGAGGAACACGACTCGCTCGACGAAGCGGAACGCGTGTCCCAGCATGAGGGCCTTGAGCTGCCCGTTCGTCTGGCCACCCCAGTGCGACCGGGCGAGGAACGTCCACCCGATCTCGACTTCGCCGCGTCGCTGGTCGTAGCCGTGGAACCGCGACGACCCGATGACATCGCCCGCCGTCGACGTGACCACCAGAGCGCCGCCGGACGCCAGGGACGCCGCGAAGAACCGCGTGAAGACCTCGAGCCGGTGTCGATCCCTGACGGGATGCTGATCCCAGATCAGCGGGTCACGGGCAACCTCGTGGAGCTCGTCGAAGTCCGCCGGGCGCAGGGGCCGGACGCCGACGAGATCCCCGCGGAGCACGGGCTGCAGATCGAACGGCATCGTGGCGCTCGTCGTCAGGTCTGCGGGCACGCCGGGTGCGGGTGTACGAGGAGGAAGATCGAAGCCGAGGCGACCGTCGTCCACTGCGGGGACGGTGGCCGGTCCGCGGTGCTCGGCCGGACGTCCGCACTCCGCATCGCCTGAGAGCGGATCAGCAACCGACTGGGTACGCCGCGGACCTCCCGGCAGTAGGTGAGGTGCACGACGCCCGCGTCGACCGGCGGGAAGTCAGGATCGGCGACCCGATGCCATCCGCCCTCCTGTGCCAGCGGGTGGAAGACCTGGCGCAGGGCCTCACCGTCGTACTCGCGATCGGGATACCAGATGAGCGAGACGGAGGTGATCGACACGTCCTCCTTGTTCAACTGGCGGCACCCCGTGCTGCGGACAAGGTCACCGTCGCGCCGCGCGCCGTCGGGCCGCGCCCTGAACACGCGGTCGTTCTCGTACGCGTCGAGCAGCTCGTCCTCGTCGTCGGGGACGGTACAACCCGGCACCGAACCGCCGTGCGCGCCGTCGGTCCACCCGCAGCCGGCCAGGGCGACGATCAGCAGCGCAACCCCTGGCCAGGCCCCCCGCGGTGTCATCGAGCCAGGCTAGTACGCGACGTCACGGCCCCGCTGCCCCGCCGACACCGGCACGCACGCACGGCGGTGGTGGTGACCTCAGGGACAGAACTCCACCTAGGCGAGTGAACCCGGTTCCGTGCGGCGCGAGGCGGCCCACCAGAAGACGGTGGCCGCTACCGCGATCGCGCCACTGAACAAGAACGGCGCGTCTGCGCCGGAGCGGGCGGCGAGGACACCGCCGGCCAACGCACCCAGCGCCGTGCAACTGTAGGTGATCATCCGGGACGCGGCGACGACCCGCCCGAGCAGTTCGCGCGGCACGAGGCGGTGGCGCACCGACAGGGCGGCGACGTTCAGCACCGCGAACGACGCACTGGTCAGCACCACGACGGTGACGGCGGCGATCCGGTTCGGCGCGACGACGAGGAGAACCGGCGCTCCCGCCGTGACCGCCATCGACCAGGTCAGCACCGCGCGGTGCCGAAAGCGGCCGACCAGCCGGTCGGCGGTGAAGGAACCGGCCAGACCGCCGGCTGCTCCGCTGGCGAGCAGCAGGCCGAAGCCGAGCGCGTCGAGGCCGAGGCTCTCCCGGGCGTACAACACGAAGACCGCGAACCAGGCGGTGTCAGCGGCGGCCACGGCCGCGCCGACGATCACCAACGTACGGAGCACGGGCTGGCGAAGGAGCCACCGCAGTCCAGCCAGCGTCCCGTCACCACCCGCGGTGCCGGCGCCGGCCCTGACCTGGGCGGTCGCCACCGAGGGCGAGTGGGCGCCGAGCAGGGTCAGCGGAAGGGACAGCACGAGCATGACCGCCAGGGCGAGCGCGGCACTGTTGACCGCGAAGGGCAGCGCGGCACCGACGACGAAGAGCAGGGCGCCGACCGGAGGGCCGACGAACTCGTTCCCCACGATCTCGCCGGCGACGAGGCGACCGTTGGCCCGTTCAAGCTGATCGTCGCGTACGAGGCGTGGCACGGCGGTCTGAGCGGCGGTGTCGCGTACGGTTTCGCCTACCCCGAGCAGGAATGCGGCGACCGCCACGAGCGGTATCGTCGCCCAGCCGCCCACGACGGCCACGGTCAGTACCGCCAGGACGACGCCGCGACCCAGGTCCGCCGCGGCGATCACGGAGCGGGTGGCCCGGCGGTCCGCCAGCGACCCGGCGAGCAGACCCACGACCAGCCACGGAATGAACTGTGCCGCGGCGACGACGGCCACTCCGACGGGACTGTCGCTAACGGCGGCGGCCAGCAGCGGAAACGCGGCGACGCGGATGCCGTCACCGAGGTTCGCCAGAGCGGAGGCGGTCCAGAATGTCCAGAAAGGGCGGCCCATCGGGCGTGCCGACGCAATCATCCCGGCACGCTAGCATCCTGCCTGAACCGGCAGGGGTCGCTCTGGCCTCGCCGGTCAGGTGTCCGCGAGGCCGGTCAGTTCGCCGTCGAGCAGGCGGGCGAGCCGGTCGTGCCGCTCCGGGTTTCGCTGCCGGGTGATGCCGCGGCTCGGCATCTCCACGGTCATCAGCAGGTAGAGGTGCATCCGGTAGAGCGCCAGTCGCCGGCGGGCACCGTCGTCGAGGACCAGCGGCACACCGGCGGCGTGCGCGTAGCCGCGCAGGAAGGGGTGCGCCGGCTCGTCCTCGACGCGCCGGAACAGCAACGGCGAGACCAGGTCCAGCAGCGGGTCGCCGTACAGCCAGCGCTCGCCGTCGACCAGTCCGCACAGGCGGTACGCGCCGGTGGCGTCGGGCGCGGCGAGGACGTTGCCGTCCCAGCCGTCGAAGTGCACCAGGGCGGGCCGGTGGACCTGGTCCAGCGCGTCGCCGTGCCGGTCGACCAGCGCGCGGATGCGCGATGCGGGCGCGGGCAGCGGAACCTCCCAGTCGACCGCGTCGGCGAGCAGGTCGTCCACCATGGCACCGAAGGCGTCGCGCCAGGTGTCACCGCACGCGCGGCCACCGCCTCCGCACGTGCGGGCGTTCTCGTCGTGTTCGTGCCCGGCGCGGTCGTGGCGGGGATCGGGACGGTCGTCGCGAGGATCGGCATAGCCGTAGTGCTCGCCGGTGATCCGGTGCAGAGCCGCGACGGCGCGGCCGACGTCGTGGCGGGCGCGGGTCAGGTCCGCTCCGGTCGCGGACAGGTCGGCGAGGGAGCGGCCGGGCAGTCGACCGGTGAACAGCCACTCGCCGAGATCGGCATCTGTTCCGTGGTGCAGCACGGGTGGGACCGGGACCGCGGGCAGGTCGGCTGACACCAGCCGGAAGTAGCGTGCCTCAGCCGCGGTGAGGCCCTGCTCGTAGCGCAGCAGCCGTACGTGGGGCGCGGGGGCGACCTTGAGCACCACGTCGCGGCCGTCGTCGAGCCGCACCCACCAGACCGCGGCGAAGCCGCCTCCGTCCAGCGGTCCGCACTCGACGACAGCCGGACGGAGCCCGAACGAGGCGCGGACGTACCGCCCGACGACGGCGGGGGAGAGGTGGCGTCGGGTCGGGCTGGGCCCGGCCATCAGAGCGCGGGGACCGAAGCTGGGACGGCGTCGCGGATCATCCGGCCGAGACTACGGAGGTGGACGGTTCGCTACCACCCCGTCGGTGGCCGGACGCGCTCAGCCGAGGCGTACTCCCGTGGTCTGCTGCGCCGGCCGCGCCGGCGCATCGGCGACCGGCGTGACCGGGCGCGCGGGCACGATCGGCGCGTCGCGGCCCGTGCCGCGGTGGCCGTCGCCGTCGTGCTTCGCCGTCTCCTCGTGGTAGTCCTGCTCGACGTTGACCGACCAGACATCGTGGGCGGTGCCGAGTGCGATGTTCTCCGCGGTCAGCATGGCGGTCAGCATGGAGTGGTCCTGGTTGTTGTAGCGGTGCATGCCGTTGCGCCCGACCGGGTGCACGTTGGGAACCTCGCGGGCCAGCCACTCCCGGATCACGTCAACGTTGTGCTGGTACCGCTCGTCGTAGACCGGGTACGCCTTGGGCATCCGGACCACGTAACCGGCCTCGACGACCCCGGGCCGGACCAGCCCGAGCCGCTCCAGCTCCGCCGTGGCGGCGGCGACGAGGTCCGCGTCCGGCGTACGCCAGGTCTCGTCGTCCTCGAAGACGAAGTACTCCAGACCCAGGCAGGTACGACCGTCCTTGACCAGGTGCGGTGACCAGGACCCGAAGTTCTGGATTCGGCCGACCTTGACGTTGGGGTCGTGGACGTAGATCCAGTTGTCCGGGAAGGAGAACTCCGCCGGCACGACCAGCGCGACGGTGAGGAAGTCCCGGTAGCGCAGGTCCTCGGCGGCGGCCCGGACCTCCGGCGGGGCGGCCGGGCGCAGCGCCGCCACCAGCTCGGAGATCGGCATGGACGAGATGACGTGCTCGGCGGGCTCGGTACGCCGTCCGCCCTCGCCGTCCACGGAGACCGCGACCGCGCGGCGGTGTTCCGGGTCCCGGTGCACGGCGGTGACCCAGGTGCCGGTCTCGACCCGGCCCCCCCGGCGGCGCACCTCGTCCGCGCAGCGCTCCCACATCATCCCCGGCCCGAGCTTCGGGTACTGGAACTCCTCGATCAGGCTGGTCACGTCCTTGCGGTTGCGCCGGGGCAGCAGCGCGTTGCGGACGGCCTTGGACAGCGACAGGTTCTTGATCCGTTGCGCCGCCCAGTCGGCCTGCAACCGGTCGGCCGGCATGCCCCAGACCTTCTCGGTGTAGGTCTTGAAGAACATCGAGTACAACCGCCAGCCGAAACGGGCCGACACCCAGCCCTCGAAGTGCGACTGGTCCCGGGGCGGGCGCAGGCGGGCCCGGGCGTACGAGGCCATGCAGAGCGTCGCCTCCCGGATGCCGAGGTTGCGCAGGGCGTTGGACGCGCTGAGCGGGTAGTCGTAGAGGGCTCCCCGGTAGTAGATGCGGCTCATCCTCGGCCGGAGCAGGAAGTCCTCGTCGGGCAGGACCTCGTGCCAGAAGTCCTCGACCCGCGACACCTTCGTGAAGAACCGGTGCCCGCCGATGTCGAACCGCCACCCGTCGCGTTCCACGGTGCGGCTGATGCCGCCGACCACCTGGTCGGACTCGAACACCCGCACCGGGGCGCCGTGCCGGAGCAGCTCGTACGCCGCCGTCAGCCCCGCCGGCCCCGCACCGATCACCACGGTGCCCTGTTCGTCAGCCATGTTCGCCCGCTCCCTGCTCCCGGTGTGAGGCGGCGCGCTTACCCGACATCGGCGCGGTCTCACCCCCACCCCGGGTTTCTTCCGGTTGGCCGACGTGTCGCACGACGCGAAACGGGGATGTGGCACCGCCGGAGCGGACGGATCGGAGACGCCGTGGGGGACGGGCAGCCGCGCAGCGCGGCGGGGCCGCGGGAACGGCTCGGCGCGCGCGTCGG
>NZ_JBFAMU010000219.1:0-8267 GCF_040656655.1 Micromonospora sp. NPDC049799 | reverse complement strand
CCGCGCTGGCCGCCGCGCTCGCCGCGGCGCCGCCCGGCGAGAAGATTCCCTGGTACGGCACCCGCATGTCACCCGCCTCCATGGTCACCGCACGGATCATGGAGACCTGGGCACACGGCGAGGACGTCGCCGACGCGCTCGGCGTCGTCCGCCCGGCCACCGTCCGCCTGCGACACGTCGCGCACCTCGGCTTCCGTACGCTCGGGCACGGCTTCGCCGCCCACGGCCGCCCGGTGCCGACGGCGCCGGTGCGGGTCGAACTCTCCACTCCGGACGGCGCGACCTGGGCGTACGGTCCGGCCGACGCCACCGACCGGGTCGCCGGTCCGGTGCGGGACTTCTGCCTGCTGGTCACCCAGCGGCGACACCGCGCCGACCTGGCCCTCGTCGCCACCGGCCCGGTCGCCGACGCGTGGCTCGACGTGGCGCAAGCGTTCGCCGGCCCACCCGGAGCCGGCCGCGAGCCGCAGGCCGGGACGGGCACCGCGCCCCGGGACGGCGTGACGGCATGAGCGGCGTGCTGCGGGTCGGCAACGCGTCCGGTTTCTACGGCGACCGGTCTACCGCCTGGCGGGAGATGCTCGACGGCGGTGAGCTGGACGTGCTCACCGGCGACTACCTGGCCGAGCTGACGATGCTGATCCTCGGCCGGGACCGGATGCGCGACCCGTCCCTCGGGTACGCGAAGACCTTCCTCCGGCAACTGGAGGGCACCCTCGGGACCGCGCTGGACCGCGGCGTGCGGCTGGTGACCAACGCCGGCGGCCTGAACCCCGCCGGGCTGGCCGCCGCGATCGGGTCGCTCGCGGAGCGGCTCGGGCTGGACGCGCGGATCGCGTACGTCGAGGGGGACGCCCTCCAGCGGCCGGACGCGCTGACCGCCAACGCGTACCTGGGGGCGTTCGGCATCGCCGCCTGCCTGGACGCCGGGGCGGACGTGGTGGTGACCGGCCGGGTCACCGACGCGTCCCTGGTGGTGGGTCCGGGGATCGCCCGGTTCGGGTGGGGCCGCGACGACCTCGACGCGCTGGCCGGGGCGACGGTCGCCGGGCACCTGCTGGAGTGCGGCGCCCAGGTGACCGGCGGCAACTTCAGCTTCTTCACCGAGCTGCCCGACGGCGGCCACCGGCCCGGGTTCCCGGTCGCGGAACTGCACCCGGACGGCTCCTCGATCATCACCAAGCATCCGGGAACCGGCGGCGCGGTCACCGTCGAGACGGTCACCGCCCAACTGCTGTACGAGGTGGGCGCGCCCGCGTACCTGGGACCGGACGTGGTGACGCACCTCGACACCGTGCGGCTGAGCCAGGACGGGCCGGACCGGGTACGCGTCGACGGCGTCCGGGGAACTCCCCCGCCGGACACCCTCAAGGTCGGCGTCAACAACCTCGGCGGCTTCCGCAACTCGATGACGTTCGTCCTCTGCGGGCTGGACATCCCCGCGAAGGCGGCCCTGGTCCGGGGCCAGATCGAGGAGGCGGTCGGCAAGGACGGGCTGGAGTTCACGCTCGCCCGCACCGACCACGTGGACGCCACCGACACCGAGGCGGCGAGCGCACTGCTGCACGTACACCTGCGGGACGGCGACAAGGCGCGGGCCGGTCGGGCCTTCTCGGCCGCCGCGGTGGAGCTGGCCCTGGCCTCGTACCCCGGTTGCACGCTGACCACGCTGCCCGGCGACGCGACTCCGTACGGGGTCTTCACGGCGGACGTCGTGCCGCAGGCGGAGGTGGCGCACGTCGCGGTGCTGCCCGACGGGGTACGGGTGCCGATCGCCCCGCCGACCGTGACGGTCCCACCAGCGCCGTCGGTGAGCAGCACGAGCCCGTCCGTCGCCGCGCCCGCGACCCGGCGGGGGCCGCTCGGGGAACTGGTCGGGGCGCGCTCCGGCGACAAGGGCGGCGACGCGAACCTCGGCGTCTGGGCGCGGACCGACGCGACGTGGGAGTGGCTGCGCGGCTGGCTGACCGTCGAGCGGCTGGCCGAGCTGCTGCCGGAGACCGCCCCGTTGAGCGTGGAGCGGTACGAGCTGCCGAACCTGCGCGCGGTCAACTTCGTCATCCGGGGGCTGCTCGGCCAGGGAGTGGCCGCCTCCACCCGGTTCGACCCCCAGGCCAAGGCGCTCGGTGAGCTGCTCCGCTCCAGGATCGTCGACCTGCCGGCATCAGGAGTGACCCGGTGACCATGGTGGAAACCCCCGAGCGACGGCAGCTGCGCGAGCTCACCCGCGCCTTCGTGACCCGGGAGGTTCTGCCGCACCTGGACGACTGGGAGCGGGCCGGCGAGGTTCCGCGCAGCCTGCATGCCACCGCCGCGAAGGTCGGCCTGCTGGGCGTCAGCTTCGGAGAGTCCGTCGGCGGCAGCGGCGGCGACCTGCTGGACTCGATCATCGTGACCGAGGAGATCATCCGCTCCGGTGGTTCGTCCGGCCTCGTCGCGGCCCTGTTCACGCACGGGATCGCGCTGCCGCACATCGTCGCGTCCGGCAACGACGACCTGATCGACCGCTACGTCCGGCCGACGCTCGCCGGGACGATGATCGGCGCGCTGGCGGTCACCGAGCCGGACGGTGGCTCCGACGTGGCCGGCATCCGCACCAGGGCCCGCCGGGACGGCGACCACTACGTGGTGAACGGGTCGAAGACCTACATCACCAGCGGGATCCGGGCGGACTTCGTGACCACCGCGGTCTCCACCGGCAACGGGCTCTCCCTGCTGGTGATCGACAAGGGCACGCCCGGCTTCACCGTCGGGCGGCGGCTGGAGAAGCTCGGCTGGCACTGCTCGGACACCGCCGAGCTGTCGTTCGTCGACGTCCGCGTACCGGTGGCGAACCGGGTCGGCGAGGAGCACACCGGCTTCCTGGCGATCATGCAGCACTTCGCCGCCGAACGCCTCTCGCTGGCCACGCAGGCGTACGCGACCGCGCAGCGCTGCGTCGACCTGGCCACCCGCTGGTGCCGGGACCGGTCGACCTTCGGCCGCCCGCTGGCCAGCCGGCAACTCGTCCGGCACCGGTTGGCGGAGATGCACACCCGCGCCGAGGCCGCCCGGGCGTACGTGCACGAGGTGGCCACCCGCGTCGCCGCGGGCGAGCCGGTGGTGACCGAGGTGGCGATGGCGAAGAACGTCGCCGTCGCGGCGTGCGCCGAGGTGGTCGACGCGGCGCTGCAACTGCACGGCGGCTTCGGCTACCTGCGCGACGCCGAGGTGGAACGGCACTACCGGGACGCCCGGATCCTCGGCATCGGCGGCGGCACCACCGAGATCATGAACGAGATCATCGCGAAGGGCATGGGCCTGTAGATGACCACACTGGACAGCACGGTCGACCCGTCCTCGCCGGCGTTCGCGGCCAACCGTGAGGCGCTGCGGGAACGCCTGGTGGAGTTGGACGCCGCCCTCGACCAGGCCCGCGCCGGCGGCGGCGAGAAGTACGTGACCCGGCACCACAAGCGTGGCAAGTTGCTCCCCCGGGAGCGGATCGAGCTGCTGGTGGACGCGGACAGCCCGTTCCTGGAGCTGTCCCCGGTGGCGGCGTACGGCACGGACTTCCCGGTCGGCGCCAGCGTGGTGACCGGCATCGGCGTGGTCGAGGGCGTCGAGTGCCTGATCGTCGCCAACGACCCGACCGTACGCGGCGGCGCGGTCAACCCGTGGTCGCTCGCGAAGACCCGGCGGGCCGGTGAGATCGCCCTGGCCAACCGGCTGCCGATGGTCAACCTGGTCGAGTCGGCCGGGGCGGACCTGCCGACCCAGGCGGAGATCTTCATCCCGGGCGGACGGGTGTTCCGCGACCTGACCCGACTCTCCGCCGAGAAGATCCCCACGGTCAGCGTGGTCTTCGGCAACGCCACGGCCGGTGGCGCGTACGTGCCGGGCATGTCGGACTTCACGATCATGATCCGGGAGCGCTCGCAGGTGTACCTGGCCGGGCCGCCGCTGGTGAAGATGGCCACCGGCGAGGACGCCGACGACGAGTCCCTCGGTGGCGCGGCCATGCACGCCACCACGTCGGGCCTCGCGGACTTCCTCGCCTCCGACGAGCGGGACGGCATCCGGCTGGCCCGGCAGTGCGTCCGCCGGCTGAACTGGCGCAAGCAGGGCCCGCCACCGCGCAACCCGGTGCCGCAGCCCCCGAAGTACGACCCGGAGGAGCTGCTGGGCATCGCCAGCGGCGACCTCAAGGTGCCCTTCGACCCGCGTGAGGTCCTGGCCCGGGTCCTCGACGGCAGCGAGTTCGACGAGTTCAAGCCGGCGTACGGCACCGCACTGGTCACCGGCTGGGGCGAGCTGCACGGGTACCCGGTCGGCGTCCTGGCCAACGCCCGGGGCGTGCTGTTCAGCGAGGAGGCCCAGAAGGCGGCCCAGTTCATCCAGCTCGCCAACGCCGCCGACACACCGCTGGTCTTCCTCCAGAACACCACCGGCTACATGGTCGGCACCGAGTACGAGCAGCGGGGGATCATCAAGCACGGCGCCCTGATGATCAACGCGGTGTCGAACTCGCGGGTGCCGCACCTGACGGTCAACCTGGGCGCCTCCTACGGTGCCGGCAACTACGGCATGTGCGGCCGGGCGTACGAGCCGAGGTTCCTGTTCACCTGGCCGAACGCCAAGTCGGCGGTGATGGGCCCGGCGCAGCTGGCCGGGGTGCTGTCGATCGTCGCCCGGCAGGCCGCCGCCGCACGGGGCCGCGACTACGACGAGGACTCCGACGCCGCGATGCGGATGATGGTCGAGCAGCAGATCGAGTCCCAGTCCGGGGCGCTCTTCCTCTCCGGCCGGCTCTACGACGACGGGGTGATCGACCCACGGGACACCCGTACCGTCCTCGGGCTCTGCCTGTCGGCGATCCACAACGGACCGGTGAAGGGCGCCGACGGTTTCGGCGTCTTCCGGATGTAGGGGGCTGACTCGTGATCAACAGACTTCTCGTGGCCAACCGGGGCGAGATCGCCCGCCGGGTCTTCGCCACCTGCCGCACGCTCGGCATCGGGACCGTCGCCGTGCACTCCGACGCCGACGCCGACGCGCCGTTCGTCGCCGAGGCCGACCAGGCCGTCCACCTGCCGGGGAACACGCCCGCCGAGACGTACCTCCGGATCGACCTCATCCTCGACGCGGCCCGCAGGGCCGGCGCGGACGCCGTCCACCCGGGCTACGGGTTTCTCGCGGAGAACGCCGAGTTCGCCACGGCGGTCACCGACGCCGGCCTGACCTGGGTCGGCCCACCTTCCAAGGCGATCGCCGCGATGGGCGACAAGATGGAGGCGAAGGCGCTGCTCGCCGAGGCGGGCGTGCCGATGCTGCCCACCTGGACCGACGCCGGCGACATCACCGGCTTTCCGGTGCTGGTGAAGGCGTCCGCCGGGGGCGGCGGTCGCGGCATGCGCGTGGTCCGGGACGCCGCCGAACTGGCCGAGGCCGTCGCCTCCGCGCGCCGCGAGGCGGCGTCGGCCTTCGGCGACGGCACGGTCTTCATCGAGCGGTACGTCGAACGCGGCCGGCACGTCGAGGTGCAGATCTTCGGCGACACCCACGGCACGGTGGTGGCCCTCGGCGAGCGGGACTGCTCGATCCAGCGGCGGCACCAGAAGATCGTCGAGGAGGCCCCGGCGGTGCTGCCCGACGGGCTGCGGGAGCGGCTGCACGAGGCGGCGGTGGCCGCCGGTCGGGCGGTCGGCTACGTCGGCGCGGGCACGGTCGAGTTCCTGCTCGCGCCCGACGGGGACTTCCACTTCCTGGAGATGAACACCCGCCTCCAGGTCGAGCACCCGGTCACCGAGGCGGTCACCGGGCTCGACCTGGTCCGGCTGCAGATCCTCGTCGCCGAGGGCGAGCCGCTGCCGCTGGCGACGACGCCGCCGACCGAGGGTCACGCGATCGAGGTACGCCTCTGCGCCGAGGACCCGGCCCAGGGCTACCGTCCGGCCACGGGAACCCTGCGCCGCTTCGCGGTCCCGGGGGTGGCCGGTGCGTTCTCCCCGACGCGCGGCCTGCGGCTCGACTCCGGCGTGGTCGACGGCTCGACGGTCGGCGTCCACTACGACTCGATGCTCGCCAAGCTGGTCGCCTGGGGTCCCACCCGGGCGGAGGCGGCCCGAACGCTGGCCGGGGCGCTGGCCCGCGCCGAGTTCCATGGGGTGACCACCAATCGGGACCTGCTGGTCCGGGTGCTGCGCAGCCGGGAATTCGCGGCGACGGACGTCGACACCGACTTCCTGGAGCGACACCCGGAGGTCTTCGAGCCGCTGCTGCCCGCCGACCAACTCCCCCTGGTCGCGTTGGCTGCGGCCCTCGCCTCGGCCGCCGGCCGCCGTGCCTCGGCGTCGGTGCTGGCCGGGCTGCCCTCGGGCTGGCGCAACGTGCCGGCGTTCCCGCAGGTCACCCGCTTCACCGGTCCGGACGGCGAGATCGAGGCCCGCTACCGCCTGGACCGCAGGGGTGCGCTCGCGGAATGGTCGTTGCCGGAGGGCGGCCCGACGTCGGCCGTGAGCCTGGTCGAGGCCGCACCGGACCGGGTGGTGCTCGACGTCGACGGCGTCCGGCGCGTGTTCCGCGTACACCGGGTGGGGTCGGAGGTCTTCGTGGACGGCCCGGACGGGGCGGCGAGCCTCACCGAGCTGCCGCGCCTCCCCCTGCCCACCGCGGAGCTGGCCGCCGGGTCGCTGGTCGCGCCGCTGCCCGGCGCGGTGACCCGCGTGCACGTCACGGTCGGCCAGCGGGTCGCCGCCGGTGACCTGCTGCTGACCCTGGAAGCGATGAAGCTCGAACACCCCGTGCTCGCCCCCACCGACGGCGTGGTCGCCGAGCTGCCGGTCCCGGCCGGCGGCCAGGTCGACACGGGCGCCGTGCTGGCCGTGGTCAATCCTGAGGAGGACTCCCGATGAACGTCGACCTCACCCCCGAGCAGGACCAGCTCCGCGACGCCGTCCGGGCGCTGGGCCGCAAGTACGGCCACGGCTACTTCGTCGAGAAGGCGAAGACCGGCGGGCACACCACGGAGCTGTGGAACGAGGCCGGCCGGCTCGGCTACCTCGGCGTCAACATCCCCAGCGAGTACGGCGGCGGAGGCGGCGGCATCACCGAGCTGGCCATCGTCTGCGAGGAGCTGGCCGCCGCCGGCTGCCCGCTGCTGCTGCTCGTGGTCTCCCCGGCCATCGCCGCGACCGTGATCAACAGGCACGGCACCGAGGAGCAGCGCAAGCGCTTCCTTCCCGGCTTCGCGGACGGCTCGCTCAAGGTGGTCTTCGCGATCACCGAGCCGGAGGCCGGGTCGAACTTCCACCGCCTCGGCACGGTCGCCCGCCGCGACGGCGACGACTGGCTGCTCTCCGGCCGCAAGTGCTACATCTCGGGGGTCGACGAGGCGCAGTACGTGCTGGTTGTGGCGCGCACCGAGGATTCCGCCACCGGCAAGCTCAAGCCGGCGCTGTTCATCGTGCCCACGGACGCACCCGGCCTGGAGAAGTCCAAGCTGGACATGGAGATCCTGTCCCCGGAGAACCAGTTCCTGCTCTACCTCGACGAGGTGCGGCTGCCCGCCGACGCCCTGGTCGGCGAGTCCCTGGACGCCGGGCTGCCGGCCCTGTTCGCCGGGCTCAACCCCGAACGCATCACCGTCGCCGCCATGGGCGCCGGCACCGGCCGGTACGCGATCGAACGCGCCACGGAGTACACGGCCACCCGGAAGGTCTGGGGTGGCCGGTCGATCGGCTCCCACCAGGGGGTCGCTCACCCGCTCGCACACGCCGCCGTGCAGGTGGAACTGGCCCGCCTGATGATCCAGAAGGCGGCGGTGCTCTACGACGCCGGCCGTGACCTGGAGGCTGGCGTGGCCGGCAACATGGCCAAGTACGCCTCGGGCGAGGCTGCCGCGCTCGCCGTGGACACCGCGGTGCAGGCCCTCGGCGGGGCCGGCATGACCACCGAGTACGGGGTGGCGACCCTGCTCGGCGCCGTCCGGGCCGGTCGGATCGCCCCGGTCAGCCGGGAGATGATCCTCAACTTCGTCGCCCAGCACGTCCTCGGCCAGGACAAGTCGTACTGACCCACGCCGGCACCGGGCATGATCCACTCGGTGTCATTGAAGTCGGGTCGAAAACCTCACCCGGACACCCCGTTTGCAGGGACGTCGAGTCGATCAGAGGCGAGGGACGGACCGGCAGGTGACGCGGCCCGGCCGTTTCTGCCGTACGACCAGGGCCGGGGTGCGGCGGGACGCCCGATCGTCCCGCCGCACCCCGGCGTCCTCAGCGGACGGT